>JAZFUH010000226.1:0-3353 GCA_036447125.1 Acidimicrobiia bacterium
CAGGCGTTTCGCGCACCGCCACGCTCACGGTTGGTTCCGATGAGGTGGAGTTCGAGATCGATGCGACGAGTGATCGAGGCAGCCATAGGGACCGCTACACAGCCACCGGCGACGACAGGTGTCTCGATGACGACGTTGAACCGTGCGACGGAGTGTGGATGAACCCATTCGCCGCCATCGATGACATTCTGTCTGCAACCGCATCGATCGAGGTCGTCCTGCTCGAGTCGCGTGACGTGCTCGGCGAAGAGGCCGTCTGTGTGGCCATAACGGATGTCGGGGCGACGACGCTCCACCTGGGAGAGTTCTGCGGCCTGTTCGACGGAACGGTCGCATTCGTAGATGACCGGACAGCGGGCATCGTCATCGTGTTGGCGGAGCGGAGGTGAGCCATGCCCGATAGAACGCTTGCAGACATCAACGCCGACCTGATCGCAAAACAGGCAGAGATCGACGAGCTCACATCCGACTCCACCTTCAGGGAGACCGTCGACGGCATTGTCGAGGACCTCGGAGATGTCATCAAGTTCATCGAAGATACTGTCACCGGTATCACAGAAGCTGGTGAGAGCCTGGAGGAGAACTTCGAGGGACTCTCCGACGCCATCGGCGATCTGAACGAGCTGCTGGGTACCGACGAGTTCGCCGCAGGCTTGGAAGCGGGTGGCGAGTTCGTCGAAGGCGTGACAGACGGTCTTGGAACAGCCGCGGACGCGTTCAGCGAAGTCCAGGAAGGACTCGAAACGCTCGAACAGGCGCTCAAGGACGTTCAGGCCGCTGGTGATCTTGCGGGCGCGGACGGAGCCGCGGCACTCGAACAGTTCGCCGATGCATTCGAATCGGTCGTGGACAGGCTTGGACCCTTGGTCGACAGGATCCCCGTTCTCGGTGCGTTCTTCAGGCTGTATGGCGCCGGCATCCGGAACATTGCGGTCAGCGCAGGACAGATCGAAGTGATCGTCGATCGCAACCAGGCGCTCTACCAAGACATCAGCGGAGGGGGTTCGCTCTATCTGACACCGGAGTATCTGGCGTCGGCGGAGCTGCGGCGCCTTCAGGCCGAATACGACGCGTTGTTCGAGGAGGCGATGGACGCGGCCGCTGCGGAGCAAGGAGCTCGTGGTGCCCCGCCGGCCGGATCAGCGTTCGACCCTGCCAAACATGTGCTCTGGACGGCGCTCGACCGCTGTGCCGGCCTACAGCCCGACTACAACTCGGCTGCCTTCCGGAGGTATCTCAGGGCGAAAGTTGCGCTCGACAGCGCCGAATTCGGCGCAAGCCAGGCCCGCGGCGCACTCGATGTCGTCGTCCTCACCGGCCACGGCGACGCTGCCCGCGAACAGCAGAACGTCGAAGAGGCAGACGCACGGCTCGATGCGGCAAGGGAGGCGTTTGAGACGGATGGGGCTGAGCACCGTGCAGCGCTCGACGCCTACGACGATTGCGTCAAGCGCCACATCTTCATCTTTAGCGGATACGAGGGTCTTGAAGATTGGGAGATTCGAGGCATTGGCGTCGACCATCCGCAGTGGGACATCCGCGGGTGGGTGCCATCGAACGAGGTAACCCAGCAGACCTCGGGCTGCTCAAGACGTGACGCCGCAGTGGCGGTCATCGGTGGGGCGATGCTTGCCGGAGCGCTGTTCCTGTTGGCCGGCGGGGGAGTCGATCCCGTGGCGGCCGTCTCGGGTGTCGGCGCAGCCGTTGCCGGCCCGATAGGAGTTTCGACTCCGTTCAGCAACGAGGTTCTCGTAGCTGCCCGCATCCCTTCAGCGGACTCCACAGAGGATTCCACCGGCGACTCCGGTGTCGGTGATTCAGATGTTCAGAGCGACCCCACGGTCGTTTCATGGTGCAGTGGCACGGATCACTATCCCGATGTGCCCGCCACGGACGGAGAGGGGAACACGACGAATTCCCTGTCCAAGCAGGTGATCGGGGCGTACTTCACCGGCCTTCCGCCGGGCACGCGCCTGGTAATGGAAGTGACAGGAATCGGCACAACGGTCGGTGTCATAAACAGCCAGGGGTACGCCGAGTTCCAAGTCCCACTCAACAGCTACGGGACATACGACATCACGAGTGTGGATGCACTCATCTCCGGTACAGCCGTGTCGTTCCTTCCATCGCTTCTCGGGTCGTCCTTCAGTGTCACTGGCGCTGAGCAGTTCTGCGGACAGTCGGCGCTCTCACCTCCACCAACGACAACCACGACTTCCACGACTTCCACGACGACTACAACGATGGCCCCGACGTCGGTCTCGGTGGCCGCCGGGGGTGGTGCCGTGAAGTTTCCGTTGCCCACCGGCAACGGCGGCGGTGCGACGGTGATCACGCCGGGCACACCAGAAACGCCCGGGTCCGGTACCGACACAGGGACACTCATTGTTGGTGTCGGTCTGCTCGTGTCCGGAGCGGCCCTTCTCGGAGGCGTGGGTGCGCCGGGCATGAGCGCCTGTGACGACGAGGACCGCGTCGCTTACACGCCGACTCCGGGACCACGCACGTACACCGCGGAGGATCGTGCCTTCCTGCAGGAGATCTATGTGGGAGCAGACGAGGCCGGCGTCAACATCGTCGGGATCTCTCAGGTCAGGAGCGTCGAGGACGCATTGGCTGGGAGCAAGGCCAATCCCGTTGTCATAGGGAAATCGGCGACACTCTATGTGAGGGTCGGAGCCGACGGTTCGTTGCTGCCGCGTCGAGGAGATAGCGACACGGCTGCAACGTCGATCCTCAAGATCGATGTGCGGCCGGGTATCGAATTCGACTCGAACGGAGACGAACATATCGTGTGGAACGCCCACGTCACACAAATCGACACGGCAACTGCCCGGATCACAGACACCAGCAAGGCTGGCCCGAGCTCTGCGGAGTGGGACGCAAAGGTCGACGGTCGGTCCGACTCTGAGGTGGGTAACGACCCGGATTTCAGGGACTGGGTCGTCGAATCGATGCCTGACTCGCCGGGGGAGGCTGTGCGCCAGGCGTTGAGCGGGGCAGGACTGGGTCGTTGAATCCCGGGGAGTTCGATCGGTCACCAGCCATGATCGCCGCCTGTCTCTGTGGCTGTTCCCGGTTCAGGTCCTTGTGGCGCTCAGCGGCAGATCGCCAGCCACGTGATCGGGTCGCCGAGTACGAAGTCGGCCTTGGCATCGAATTGTGAACCTTGGAACACGAAGCTTGTCTCTGCCGTGTAGATTCCCGCGACAGTGACTTCGCCGACGCCGGTGGCGAGCGTCTTGCTCACAGGCCCGACCACCGAACCCGTCAGCGTGTACTGCGTCAGTTCCAGAATCTCGGTGCTGATGAAGTTCCTGCAGACATCCTCGCCGTATCCAAGGATCATCGCC
>JAZFUH010000227.1:0-2243 GCA_036447125.1 Acidimicrobiia bacterium
ACTCGGTGTCGATGGCCGGGCCGAGGGGGCAGAACGTGTCGAATCCTTTTGCCCTTGTCCACTGCACGTCGCTTCGTTGAAGGGCGCGGGCCGTGACGTCGTTCGCTGCGGTGTAACCGAGGATGTGCTCCGCGGCATCGGTAGCCTTGAGGTTGCGCGTCACCTTCCCCATCACGATCGCGAGCTCAGCCTCGTGATGGATCTCTCCGACACCGCTCGGAATCCTGATCGCTGCCATCGGCCCGATCACGGTTGTCGGGGGTTTGAGGAAGATCGCAGGGCTGTCGGGAACCTCGTTTCCCAGTTCTGATGCGTGGTCGACGTAGTTGCGACCAAGCGCGATGATCTTGGTCGGGATCACCGGAGAGAGCAGCTTCACCTCTGTGATGGGGAGGACGGTCTCGGATCGTTCCCAATGGAAGAACGGCGATCCGTGGTACAGCCGGATGCCGTCTGGCTCCACGGTCCCGTATGTGATGTCGTCTGCTTCTGCATCGATGCGGACGATCTTCATGCTGCCTCCCGATCAGGGGTAGTAATCGCCTGAACGGTAGGCGGCGAGGCGTTCCTTGTGCTCGTCGGTGAAGGAGTCGAAGACCTTCTGGTAGTGCTCGAAATCGATCGCTACGAACAGCGCTGATGCCTCAACGAGGACACGGCCATCGTATTCGATCGTGCCCTCTGCCCACATCTTGCGTTCTTCGACCCGTGACATCCAAGCCTCGCCACGCACCGTGGCTCCCATGGGTACCGGGGAGATGAAGTTCGTGTCGAGTCTCGCGGTCACACCGGGGGAACCGTATGCAACAGGCACATAGCCCAAGAGGTCGTCGACGAATGCCGTGATGGCCCCGCCGTGAACGGTGCCGGGTCCGCCCTCGAAACGGCGATCGAATTCGAGGTCTGCACGAACGATCGACCCGTCAAGCTCCGGGCGGAGCCCAAGGCCCTGCTTGGCCTCGACGCCACAGCCCCAGCAGTAAGGCGTGTGCATGCCGTCGAGATTCGACACGGCAGAATCGAAAGCCAGGCGCTCCCCCGTGATGAATCTGTACTTCACGTTGTCACTCCCGGCGGCGTCGCGCTGCTCAGACGTACTCGAGCCAGTCAGAGTGACGATCGTTCCGTCCCGTGACGGTGTCCATGAACGCCTTCTGGGCGAAACGTGTCACCGGGCCGGGCTTGCCTGTGCCGACAGGCTTGTCGTCGACTTCTCGAACAGGCGTCACCTCTGCCGCGGTGCCTGTGAAGAACAGCTCGTCCGCGTAGTACAGGTCCGTTCGGGTGATCGTTGCCTCCCTGACGTCATACCCCTCATCGGTGAGAAGCGTCCTCACGGAATCCTGTGTGATCCCGTCGAGGGCGCCAGCCGAAGTCGGTGGCGTGCAGACAATGCCTCCGCGAACCACGAAAAGGTTCTCACCTGATCCTTCAGCCACATGTCCCTCGGCGTTGAGCAGGATCGCCTCGTCGTAGCCGGCACGAACCGCTGCGGTCTTTGCAAGCACGGAGTTCACGTAGCCGCCGGTGACCTTTGCGTTTGGCATGAACGCGTCGTGCCCGATCCTGCGCCACGACGAGACTGCGACCCTGATGCCGTTCTCGAGGCCTTCCTCACCGAGATAGGCGCCCCACTCCCATGCTGCGATAGCCACATGCACACCTGCTCCTGCAGGGTTGAGTCCCATGGACCCTGTCCCGAAGAACACGATCGGTCTGAGATACCCGGACGTGAGCCCGTTCACGGACAGCACTTCTTTGGACACCTTGACAAGTTCATCCACGCTGTAAGCGATCGGGATCCCGATCGCTTTTGCGGACCGTACGAGGCGCTCCATGTGGTCGGTGAGTCTGAAGATCGCTGCACCCTTGTCGGTTTCATAGGCGCGGATTCCTTCAAAGGCACCTGTGCCGTAATGCAGGCCGTGGGTGAGGACGTGCACCTGAGCATCGGCCCACGGAACGAGCTCGCCATCCATCCAGATGTATTCGGTTGCTTCCATGTCTTCAGTCTGCCAGATGGAGCGCTGCTATTGCCACGTCAGGAACCTCACTTCTTGAGATATCTGTCATGCCACTCAAGGATCGCATCGAAACGCTCAACCCTGTGCTTCGGCTTCCCGCTGCGTGACAACTCGTGTCCCTCATCGGGAGGGAACAGCAAGAGCTCTGTGTCCACGCCTGATCGGTACAGAACCCCGAAGAGCTGCTGACCCTGTTCAACCGGACACCGGTGGTCACCC
>JAZFUH010000228.1:0-12532 GCA_036447125.1 Acidimicrobiia bacterium
GATCGCACGGAACAACGTTCGGGGGGAACCCGGTTTCATGTGCAGCGTCCTCAGCCAATGTGGACGCCCTTCGGGAGGTCATTCCGGGCGTCAATGGCCTCTCTGGGCACGCCTTCTCGCGCTGGAATGAGCTCAAGGAGCGACACCGTACGATTGGGGATGTCCGCGGACTCGGACTCATGATCGGCATCGAGCTTGTCACACAGGACAACGAGCCAGACACTGAAGCCTTTGCCTCGATAGGGAAGCACGCCCACGAGGCCGGCATGTTCATCCTCAACTGCGGTCCCGCTGGAAACGTCATCCGTTTCATCCCGCCCCTCAACGTGTCCCAGGATGACCTGGACAGGGGAATCGACATCCTCTCGGATGCGATCAAGGCATACGAGGAGTAGAAGAGGCTTCCGGATCTCGTACCACTCGCGGGCTCGCAGACCCCCCCTGGTGGCCTGAGTCGCAAATCATGCACAGAGAAGGCCCCGGTATCGCCGGGGCCTCTCGTCTTGATCCAGCGGATTCGACCGCGAGTCCCTACTCCTCGGTCGTGAGAACGCCTCGGAGCCTCGGATACCGCACAGGGCGGTGGTTGTGGCAGAACTCCGCACGGTTGTACTTCGAGAGCTGTGTGATGCAGTCAGCAATGGCGCAGGTACGCTCTTCGTCATACGTCTTTGGGCGACGTGACCTGCCCTTCGGACGGGATGCCTTGAGGATGTCAGACATAGTGTTGTGTGCCTTTCTTCGTTCCGTTGATGTGGCGCAGGTCGGTGCTATTGGCACGCGAGTCCTGCACCGAGAAATCTCGGGGTTCGCAGTCTAATTACCACTACCCCGAAGGTGCAAAACCAGATCGTGTCTCGCGACGAACGGTCTCTTCCAAATCACTGCTTCGGATGCCGGGAACGGCGAGCGCACCAACAGCAATCACAACTGCCAGGGCGGCGAGCCAATCACCAAACCGAACCCACAGGGTCGGGGTGTCCACGTTGAACTGGACGGAACCATACAGGACCGTGTCCTCAAGTTGCTCAGTTTCTGCGCCGACCTGGCCTGTGCCGGAAACGAATGTCGACTTTCCCGTGATTGCCGCAAGGGCCGTGTCCAGTCCGACACCGGCGGCGTTGACCCGCACAAGGCCGATCAATTGAGCCGAGGCGGCAGATATGCCGAAACTGCTCTCGTTCGTCGCCACCACCATCATCTGTGCGCCTGCCTGTGCGATCGAGCGCATCGAGCGGGCGAAGGCTCCCTCGAATGAGATCACGGACCCGACGATGCCTTGTTCTGTCGGGAACACGATCGCCTGAGACCCCGAAATCATGTCCCGCGGTACCTGGTCGAGTTGCGGCACGAAGCCGAATAGCCCCCTGAGCGGAACGTATTCGCCGAACGGTACCGGGTGACGTTTGTGGTACTCACCGATCTTGACACCATCCGGTGAATAGAGGGCGTTGAAATTGATGAAGTGACCATCGTCCACGATGCGCGTGCCCGAGATCAGCATGTAGGCGTCAAGTCGACGAGCCTGCTCGATAATCTCGTTGCGCACCTCAGCATTCTCGTCAGGCTCCCACGGAGTACCCACAGAGTTCTCAGGCCACACAACGAACTGAACCGTTCCATCTGGGATTGAGCGGGTGAGTTCGAGGTGCCTCTCGTATATCCGTCTCGCCTCGTTCTGGCAATGGATCTGAGGGCAGGGCGACCCGCCTTGGACGATCGCGGTCCGCCATACCTGAGCCGAGGGTGCCGGGCCGAGAAGCGCTCCACCGATCATGATGAGCATCACGACCGCGAGCGAATCGACCGCAAACCGCCAGGACTCCCGCTTCTCTATCACGAGCGTTATGCCTGCGCCCACGGCCACCGCGAGTACGGTCCAACCGGATGGGCCGATCCATTGAACGGAACCGAGCGCTCCCGGCAACGATGCAGCCGGGTAGCCGATGTCTCCCCAGGGGAATCCTCCAAACGGAAAGTGACCTCGAACGAATTCGAGAACAACCCAGCCGCCGATCGCGATGTAGAACCACCGCCACGGTATCCAAAGTCGAAAGGTCCACACCCACAGCGCATAGAGAGCGCTGAACGTGCCCATGAGAATCGAGAGTGGGAACCAAGCAACAAAGCCGAGCACCATCAGCCAGCTGAGCAGCAGACCGAAGAAGGCTGCTCCCCAACCGAAGCCCAGCATCAGGGCCCAGATCGGTCGCTCGACTGACCGCACGGCGAGGAAGAACGGAACCGGCGCCACGAATGCAAGTGGCGCCAACCCGAGTGGCGGGAACGCTGCCCACATCATGAGCGCGCTCAATGCAACAAGCAGAGCCGGAATCATCCAGCGGGAGGATAGGTGTCCGGTCGGCAGTTCACCGTTGACAGTTCCGCTTCCGGGTTTCGGTCTGGCGTCTACCCTCTGGCCCATGGAAGACCTGCACATCGCCATCGACGCAGCGAAGGCCGGGGGAGCGATCATCGCACGACACTTCGGCGCATCACCAGACCCTGAATACAAAGGCCGATTCGATCCGGTCACGGCGGTCGATCACGCCTCCGAAGCCGCCGTTCTGGCTGTCATCGACTCGCACCGCCCAGAGGACCCGATCATGGCTGAGGAGAGTGGAGGCAAGCAACACGCGGGACGGCACTGGATCGTCGACCCACTCGACGGGACGGTCAATTTCGTTCACGGGATTCCTCAGATGTGTGTCTCTGTGGCTCTCTATGAAGGAGACAGGGGTCTCGTCGGAGTTGTGTACGACCCCCTTCGCGACGAGCTGTTCACCGCAGCTGAAGGGGAGGGTGCAAGGCTCAACGGACACGTCATCAGCGTATCGGCAACTGCCGACCTCGAGAAGGCCGTGGTTGCGACGGGTTTTCCATATGACCACGATGTCAAGGCGGAAGAGCTCTCCGTTGTGCTTCGGGAGGTCCTCAGACAGGTCAACGGGCTCAGGCGCTTCGGAGCTGCGGCACTCGACCTGGCCTGGGTCGCGGCAGGCAGATTCGATGCATATTGGGAGTTTGGAATCGCTCCATGGGATGGGGCCGCCGGCCTCATACTCGTTCGCGAGGCCGGCGGGACTGTAACCGATCCACTCGGTCGCGCGTCGACACCTTCGATGGGTCTGGTTCTTGCGACGAACGGCATCCTCCACCGCGAGCTGCGCTCGATCATTGAGTCATGGATGCCTCTGGAACAGATCCGACCGTGAGGGAGCTTGTCTCCGGCGATGCGGTCGCCACCAGCACGGGCAGAGCGGGCGACTCGATCCTGATCGTGGACGGAAGGGTGGCCGCTGTCGGCAGTCGAGCCGAGATGGCTGCTCCTGGCACTGTCGAGAAGCGGTATCGGGGCGCAACGATCGTGCCCGGTCTACGGGACGCCCACTTCCATCCGGTCTCGTACGCAGCGCTTCTCGACGGCTGCTCCCTCAAGGCAGCGGCGGATATCGAAGATCTCAAAGCGCGCCTTGTGGACCACGCCTCGTCGCTGGAGGACGGAGAGCCGGTTGTTGCTACGCGTCTTGATGATGAGAGTCTCGCCGAGGGGCGACTCCCGACGCGCGATGACCTCGACGCAGCCATATCCGACCGACCTGTCGTCATCTACCGATACTGCGGACACGTCGCTGTCGCCAACACCATGGCCCTCACTGCATCAGGAATCACGGCCGATACGGCTGATCCGGAGGGCGGGTCCATCGACAGGGCACCTGGTGGCCGGCCAACCGGCGTATTGCGCGAGACCGCGACAGGTCTCATCTCAGGCGCGCTGGCGCGGGGCACTCATCTGAGCGACGAGAACCTTCTGGCGGCCCTGAGGGGCCTCTCGGGGCTCGGAATCACCTCGATCGGGGCGATGATCGGCTACGGAGAGCGCTCCTTCGAGCAGCTGGAGGCCGAGATCGATCAGTGGAGGAGGATCGCAGAACGGCTCCCGATAAGGGTGCACGGCTTCGTGATCACCGACACACCCACACGTCTGGAGGAGTCGGCACGGTCACTGACCGGGGTGGGCCCGCGATTGCGGTGGCTCGGCGTCAAACGGTTCGCCGACGGAAGCCTCGGTGGTCACACGGCAGCCATGCACGCACCCTTTGCCGATGTTGACACGACGGGCACATATCGACTCACCGCATCTGACACCGCTGTTTCACAAAAGAGCATTGAACTCGGTGGGATGGTTGCCATTCACGCCATCGGTGACCGCGCCGTTGATGGAGTTCTCGATGTATTCGACGAACTCGTCAGTGGCGGTGCCGACCCGAAGGATCTGAGGATGGAACATGCTTCTGTGATCAGTCCGCCACAGGTTGCTCGATTGGGAGATCTCGGAGTTTCAGCAGCGGTGCAGCCGGCCTTCCTCGCGTCTGAGGCAGAGTGGGTGGAGAACCGTGTCGGTCCGGAACGAGCTCGGTGGCTCTACCCCTTCAGGTCGCTTCTTGAAGCAGGTGTTCCACTGGCCGGTTCGTCCGACTGTCCGGTCGAGCCGCCACATCCCTTGTGGGGCATGGCGGCAGCGATGGATCGCTTCGGCATCAATCCGGGTGAGCAGTTGACCGGAACGGAGGCGCTTGCTCTGTTCACGTCTGGAGCGGCACGATTGCTTGGTGAGCCAGAGCCACTGTCGGAGGGAAGCCCGGCCGACTTCGTGGTCCTCGATACGAATCCGACGACGGCAACCGCTGCGGAAGTTCGCGATACGCGGGTACTCGAGACGTACGTCGACGGTGTCCCTGTCGGGGTGGACCGGTCGATTCCCGTCTGGACCTCCTAGGTGCGAATCTCCGCCCAACAGTTGGGGCAGTAGGCACCCCATTCTGCGTATCGCGGATCGTGGGCGAGTTGCGCCCCACATCCTGTGCAGCGGGAAGACATGAAGGCGTCTGCGACGCGTACAAAGGGACCGTCCCTTGTCAGGAGGTCAGACACGAGAACGGTATTGGAGTATCCGGTCGGCATGATCGAAATGTATCGCCCAAATCCAGATATCGCTCCGGTGATCAACCCTCGGGGTCGGGCACAGGCCCGATGATCCCTTCGAGCGAGTCCATGACCTCTTCGATCGTCGCGTGGCGCCCGAGTTCCTCCTTTGAGAAGATCAGATCGTCGCCTGCGATGACTTCAAAGACTCCACCGCGTGACGGAATCAGGGTGACGTCCCCTATGTGGTGCTCGTACTTGCCGAGGATCGCCTGAACCATGCTCACGGCACGGTCGGTATAGCCTCAAGCAGCACAGTATTCGATTGATAAGTGCATGATGGCGAGCATAACGGCTCGCCGTCAAGCAGATGCCGGATGCCAGATGCAGATTCCAGATTCAGAGTCTGGAAGCGAGCGTTAGCTGAGAACTGCGCCGTTCTCAGCGGAACCAACGAGTTTGGCGTACTTGGCAAGGGCGCCTCTTGTGTATCTCGGAGCGATCGGTTGCCAGACTCTTCTCCGCTGTTCAAGCACTTCGTCCTCGACGAGCACGTCAATGACCCTGTTCGGGATGTCGATCCGGATGCGATCGCCGTCCTCGACCAGGGCGATAGGCCCGCCGTTGGCAGCCTCAGGGGCCACGTGCCCGATACACAGACCCGTCGTTCCTCCGGAGAATCGGCCGTCGGTGATGAGCAGGACGTCCCTGCCGAGCCCTGCACCCTTGATCGCCGCGGTGATCGCAAGCATCTCTCGCATGCCGGGGTCACCCTTGGGGCCCTCGTAGCGAATGATGACGACGTCCTTCGGCTCGAACTTGTGATCCCAGAGAGCATCAAGTGCATCCTGTTCGTCATCGAAGACCCGGGCCCGACCTTCGAAGATATCGAGATCGATACCGGCGGTCTTGACAACGGCGCCGCCTGGAGCGAGTGATCCGCGGAGGATCGCGATACCACCCTCCTGCGCGAGCGGTTCGGCGATCGGGAGCACGACGTCCTGCTCGAGTGGCACAACCACGTCCTTCAGGTTCTCTGCCATCGTCCTGCCTGTCACCGTCATCGCGTCTCCGTGGAGATGTCCCGCATCGAGAAGCGTCTTCAACACAACCGGAACACCACCGATTCGATCGAGATCTACCATGTGGTACTTGCCGAACGGCTTCATATCCCCGACATGTGGCGTCCTGCGCGATATCTCATCGAAATCTTCGAGTGAGAGAGCAACACCGGCCTCATCCGCGATCGCCAACAGATGAAGCACCGCGTTGGTTGATCCGCCCAGGGCCATCACCGTTGTGATCGCGTTCTCGAACGCCTCGCGGGTCATGATGTCGCGAGGGCGGATGTCAGCCTCGAGAAGAGCGACAACAGCTTCGCCGGATCTACGTGCAAAACCTTCGAGGCGACTGTCGACAGCCGGCACCGCGGCGGAGCCGGGAAGGGACATACCGATCGCTTCACCCACCGATGCCATCGTGTTCGCTGTGAACATCCCGGCGCATGATCCAGGGCCCGGACATGCACTCTGCTCGATAGCCAGCAACTGATCATCTGAGATCGTGCCCTCGGAATGAGCACCGATCCCTTCGAACACATCGACAATCGAAATATCCCTGCCGTCAAGGTTTCCCGGGAGCGATGATCCGCCGTAAAGGAATACGGAAGGGAGGTTGTGACGGGCAGCAGCCATCAACATACCCGGCAGCGATTTGTCACAACCTGCAACGGACACCATCCCGTCGAAACGCTCCGCGTGCATCACAAGCTCGACCGAGTCTGCAATCACCTCTCTGGACACGAGCGAGGCACGCATACCTTCGTGGCCCATTGCGATGCCGTCTGATACGGCGATCGTCGCGAATTCAAGTCCAACCGCTCCAGCATCGCGAACACCGATCTTGGCAAATCCGGTCAGCTTTGGTCCGGTGACGTTGCAAGGGGTTACCTCGTTGCCTGCTGATACGAGTCCGATCTGAGATCGAGCGAAGTCGTCTTCACCGAACCCCACCGCTCGCAACATGGCGCGTGCGGCGGCTCTGGTCGGACCTATGGTTACGTCCTGGGAGTGAATCTTCCTTGGCATCGCCACAGCGTACCGGTCGCAGGGACGCTCGCCCACCGCCCCCGATCGCCATCAGAAGCTTGTGCCACGGAACGCCGGCTGTGACCGGTCTGCCGATCCCGTACCGGCTACGCGAGCGGGTGTGGAGCGCGATACCCGGGTTCGCTATCTACCCTCCTCCAATCATGTCTTCCACAACCGAAACCTTCCCTGAGATTCCGCGCGTCGAAGACCGCGGCTCGACGGGTAGGAAGCCTCCGAAACGGCGTTGGAGTCTCGCTCAGAGGTTCATCCTCGGTGTGCTCGGGTTGTTGGTGATCCTCGTCTTCGGCGGTTATGCCTTCCTGCAGTTCACTGAGGGCAAGATCGACCGCATCGAGGCGAGTGAGCTCACTTCCCTCAACACGATCGCTGCCGGATCTGCTGATTTCATCAACATTCTCGTTGTGGGTGTCGACGACCGTTCGACGTTGCCTGATGACTGGGTTGACCACTTCGGCACCGTGAGTGGTCGACGCACGGACGTGATGATCATCGCCCACCTTGTTCCTGGTGAAAGCATCCAGATGCTCAGCATCCCGCGTGACCTCAAGACTGACATCCCAGGCCACGGCACCAACCGCATCAATGCGTCCTATGTCCTCGGCGGCCCTGATCTGCTTGTCCAGACGATTCAATCCGAGACGGGGATCCCGATCCACCACTACGTCGAAATCGATTTCGCCGGTGTCGGAGCTGTCGTCGACTCGCTCGGTGGCGTGACCCTCGACTTCACCTACCCGGGCAGAGACTCGATCTCTGGATTCACAACCGACGCAGGACGACACACCCTCAACGGCGAACAGGCCGTGGCATACGCACGTTCGAGGCATTACGAGATTCTCAAGAACGGTCAGTGGGTCGGCACAAGTGGCGGAGATATCTCGCGCACCGGTCGCCAGCAGGAGATTCTGATCGCGATGTTTGGCCAGGTAACCTCGCCATCGAGCGCGTTCAACCTCCCGTCCTTCCTTCCGACCTTCGCCGACCAAATCACCGCAGACGAAGGTCTGAGCCTTGGCGTGATGGCCGGCCTCGGCAGGAGTGCGCTGACACTCAAATCAAAGAACATCGACAACGCCACACTGCCCGTGAAGAATTCGAAAGGTGCAGACGGCCGCGCATACGTGGTGCCAACAGACGAAACCCAGGCCGTGATCAATGCGTTCCTGGCCGGTGAACCGTTCCCTCGGGGGTAGCGCCTTGGAGTCCTCGGGGCTCACACACCTCGTGATGCAGACGACCGATGGCCGTCACGCAATCGCCATCATCGCCTCGATGAGGCTCCCTATCTCCTCTTCGGTATTGAAGGCGTGGAAGGACGCCCTGACAAGACCTTCGATCCCACGCTCGCGCAGGTCGACCGGAGCCGATGACGCGGTAGAAATCGACACGTTGATCGACCGCTCGGACAGCAACTCGCGCACCTCGAGAACCTGGCGACCCTCGACCTCGAACGTCACGATGCCGCATTTGAGCGCGCCAAGATCTCGAACCGTGACTCCGTCGATCTCACCGAGTAACTGCCTGGCTGATCCGGCGAGCATCTCGATGCGCTCCCATATCGCGTCGATCCCCAACCCCATCGCGTATTGCACAGCGACCCCCATCCCCAACACGTTGGCGTAGTTCTTCTCCCAGGTCTCGAAACGACGCGCATCGTTCCGAAGCTCGTAGCGGTCGGGCAACACCAAAGGGGCTGTGTGCAGCTCGACGAACACGGGATCGAGCCGTTGGAGAAAGTCGGATCGCACGTATAGGAACCCCTCTCCCCGGGGTCCGCGGAGGTACTTTCGCGAGGTTGCCGAGAGCATGTCGCATCCGATCTCGGCCACGTCGAGCGGGAGCTGCCCAATGGACTGGCAAGCATCGAGGAGGTAGGGGATCCCATGCTTTCGGGCCACTCCTCCTACTTCAACCACCGGATTCACAACACCGCTGTGTGTCGGGATGTGGTTGAGCGTGATGAGCTTCACGTCGCCGTCGATCATCAACTCAAGGGCCTCGACATCGATCTCACCTGTCGGGGTGTTGGGTATGACATCGATCGTGATGCCCTTGGTGTCCCTGAGGTGGAGATATGCGGCCCAGTTCGAGACGTACTCTGTCGTTGTGGTCAGTATCCGATCGCCCTCGTTGAATGGCATCGAGTAGAACGCCATATCCCACGCCCTTGTGGCCGAATCACTGATCGCGATCTCAGATGAATCGGCGTTGATCAGCTCCGCGATCGTGTCATGGACTCCGTCGAGCTCATCGGCGAACGCGCGATGTGTCTCGTATCCCCCATACCCGATCTCATGGTCGAGATACCGATGGATAGCGTCGATCACAGGCAGAGGCATGAGCGATGACCCGGCATTGTTGAGGTGGATCACATTCCTCGTGCCGGGTGTCTCGTCCCGAAGCTTGGCTACATCGATCATGGGGACAACGTAGTACGACGGAGGACGGACGACTGACAACAGGTTCCGGACCGTGTCGGACGGTCCTCGGCTGAGCCCTATCCCCAGGTGCTGATCTTGTCTATCTCGATTTCATAGTTGACCCGCACCTCTCCCGGTCTGGCGAACTGGTACGAATCGTGGTCCAGGTACTTGTTGGCAAGTTCGTCAATGAGCCAGGTTCCATCGGATGCGGTCTTGGTAACCGCTCCTTGCATCACGATGTTCTTGTACGGCTCGTCCGGCGGCGTGAACGACAGCGCGACGCGCGGGTCGTTTGCAATGTTGCGCGGCTTGATCCGACCCTGAGCCGTCGAGAAAAGAACAGTGTCCCCGCGTCTCGTGATCCATACCACAGAAACCTGTGGCGAGCCATCCGGGTTCACAGTCGCTATGTGCACATACACCTTCGCATCGAGTGCTGCCTTGATATCTTCGGGAAGCTGCATTGCGTCCAATCTTGTGGGGCGGCCACGATAGGCGACAGGACCGTTCTGTCGTCTGTCGTCAGTCTTCTGTCGTCAGCTGATCACCATCGCGAGCCTCGCGGGCTTCGCGAACGGCAGCAGCTTCGCGGCGAAAATGCGCAGCGAGTACCTTCTCGTCAGAGCGCTTTTGGGCCTCACCTTGTTCATTGATGAATCTGAGGTACGCCAGCCACCGATCCTTCGGAATCGTTCCGTCCGTCACAGCGGCTTGCACGGCACAGCCGGGTTCCTTGTGGTGCGCACAGTCCCTGAATCTGCACTCTGACGCGAGCTTCTCGATATCTGAGAAGAAGAACTCGACTCCCTCGCCTTCCGCCGAAAGACCAAGTGCACGAATGCCGGGATTGTCGATGATCATCCCCCCACCCGGCAGAAGATGAAGCTCCCTGTGAGACGTGATGTGGCGACCCTTGGCATCGGTCTCGCGCACCTCCCCGACCCAAGCGACCTCATCCTCCATCAATGCATTGACGAGCGACGATTTCCCAGCCCCGGACTCCCCGATAAGAGTGCCGGTCCTCCCTTTGAGCAGTCTGAAGACGTCCTGGATTCCCTCTCCTGTGTCGATCGATGTCCGGAGAATCTCGACCCCTGGCAGCCACCCCTTGATCTGCTCCACGGCCTCATCGACTCCATCGGTGAGATCGGCTTTGGAGATGATCACGATCGGTTTCGCTCCGATATCCCACGCAAACGCGACGAATCTCATGACCTTGGACTGCTTCAGCGGTCGGTCTGATCCGAACACCACGAGCACCAGGTCGATATTTGCTGCAATCAGCTGCGGTCCACGGATCTCGTGGTCCCGCTCGAGCACGGTGCGTCTCGGCACCAGCGCCCTGACCGTCTCGTGCTCGACGAGGACCCAATCGCCCACGGCCAACGAGAACGATCGCGGAAACGAAACATGCTTGACGGATCTCCCGTCAGAGACGAGAACCTTGACACTGTCGTGACGCACAACACGATGCGGTTTACCCGGAGCGTCCACCTCCTCGCGTTCCTGCTGCCACGATGAGTCCCAACCGAGGTCGGACAGACCACTCAACCAAGCGCCCGATCGAGATCAGACAGAAGGTCCTCAACATGCTCAACACCCACAGAGAGCCGAACGAGGTTCTCGGGCACTTCGAGGTCTGTGCCATCGACGGACAGATGCGTCATAGCCGCCGGAAGCTCTATCAGGGACTCGACGCCGCCGAGTGACTCCGCCAGGAAGAAGAGGCGCGTCCTCGTGACGATCGAATGAGCCGCATCGAGGCCTCCTGTCGGCGTGAACGAGATCATGCCTCCGAACCCGGCCATCTGCTTGCGGGCAGTCTCGTGCCCGGGGTCGGTCGGAAGGCCCGGATACCAAACGTGGTCGACGCGAGCGTCGTCCTCGAGGAATCGAGCGATCATCGCAGCATTCTGATTGTGACGTTCCATTCGCAGCGCAAGGGTCTTGATCCCGCGAAGTACGAGGTACGAATCGAAGGGACCCGGAATGGGGCCGGTTGCGTTCTGGAGGAACCTGAGACGGTCGAGGAGGGCGGCATCACTGGTGACGATCGCACCACCAACGGTATCGGAATGACCGCCGAGGTACTTGGTCGAGCTGTGCACAACCATGTCTGCACCGAGGCTCAACGGCTGCTGGAGATAGGGAGTCGCAAAGGTATTGTCAACAACCAGCCACGCACCACAGGCCTTCGCAGCTTCTGCGGCTGTCGCGATGTCGACGATACGAAGCAGCGGATTCGTCGGCGTCTCAACCCAGATCAACTTCGTCTCTTCGGTGATTGCGGCGTCGATGCCTTCGACACTGGTGAGATCACCCGCGGTCCATTCGATGCCATGCTCGCTGAGAACACTGGCGACAAGTCTGAATGTGCCGCCGTATGCGTCATTCGGAAGCACGATGTGGTCACCAGGTTTGAGGAGGTAACCGATCATGGCGGTGGCCGCGAGACCTGAAGACATGGCGACACATCCGCCGTCATCTCCCTCACCTATACCCTCAAGGGCAGCAAGCTGGATCTGGAGAGCAGTACGGGTGGGATTGTCCGTCCGGGAGTACTCGTATCCCTTGTGCACACCGGGTGCTTCCTGCACATACGTTGAAGTGGCATAGATCGGCACCACGACTGCGCCGGTCGTGGGGTCTGGCTCCTGCCCTGCATGGATCGCAATCGTCTCGAACTGGTCTTCAGTCATGGTGGCGCAATCCTACGGTTGCCTCCGAAACTGACTCAACGTTCAACATCCTCAAGCGATCTCGAAACCGTTCGCAGCCATCCATTCATCGTTGAACAGCTTGGACAGGTAGCTGCGGCCCGAATCGGGGATGATGACGACTGTCAGCTTGTCAGGATTCTCCACAGCGACCCGCTTCGCGCCAACGACGGCCATGCCGCCCGACCCGCCAACGAGAATGCCCTCTTGGACCGCGAGACGTCTCGCCATCTCGAATGCCTCGGCATCGCCGACCATCTCATAGCGATCCGTCAGAGAAGGGTCGTAGGTCTCAGGCCAGAAGTCCTCCCCAACCCCCTCGATCAGATAGGTGGTGACGTCGTCGTCAGTTGAC
>JAZFUH010000229.1:0-6798 GCA_036447125.1 Acidimicrobiia bacterium
GAAGCCATGAACCTCACGGCTCTCGCGGCCGCGTCGGCTGGCGAGTTCCTCTTCATCGCAACGCCGCTGAAGATCACAGGCGGGACGGGGTCGCCGATACGGCCTTTGGCTGTCGTCGATGGCTGACCCGCTCGTTCTCTCACTCGGCAAATTCGTTACTGACGTGCGGTCCAACGGAATCCCAGACACGGTGCAGAACGATGCAAGCGAGCGTGTGATCGACATCATGGGAAACGCCCTCGCTGCGCTTGATGAGGAACCGGCCTCGATCGCCCTCGATCTCGTCTCTGATATGGGCGGCGCAGGGCAGGCGACACCCATTGGCAGCGACAATCAGCTCCCGGCGCCTAACGCCGCCCTCGTAAACGGAACCCTGGCCCATGCGTTGGACTTTGACGACACACATCTACCGTCGGTGTTGCACCCGTCCGCTTCGGTCGTTCCCGCCGCGCTTGCAGTAGCCGAAATGACAGGAGCATCGGGTAGCGAGCTGCTTGCGGCCGTGGCGGTCGGCGATGAGATCGCCGTGAGACTCGGAATGGCTTCGTACGACTCCGAGATCAGAAACTCCATTTTCTTCGAGAAGGGCCTCCATGCGACCTCGATTATCGGAACACTTGCGTCGGCTGCTGCTGCCGCCATGCTCCTCGGGCTCGACGATGAAGAGGTGAGTCACGCCATCGGCATCGCGGCGAGCATGGGCGCAGGCCTTCTCGAAGCGAACAGAACGGGCGGCTCCGTGAAACGGATCCACTGCGGCTGGGCGGCGCACAGCGGGATCACCGCTGCGATGTTCGCAAAAGGCGGTCTCACCGGTCCGCCAACGGTGCTCGAGGGTCGATTCGGGTTCTTCCGTGCGTACTCCGATGGTCGCTTCGACACCGATGCCATCCTTGGAGGACTCGGATCGCAGTGGGAGATGCTCCGGATCTTCTACAAGCCTTACCCGACGAATCACTTCACACATGCCGGTATCGACGCATCGTTGCGCCTGCTCGAAAGGGGTGTCGATCCTTCCGAGATCGACCGGATAGAGCTCGGAGTTCCAGCTCCCGTTCTGCGCACGATCGCCGAACCTTCCGACCAGAAAGCTCGACCGCTCACACCGTATCACGCCAAGTTCTCAGGTCCGTTCACGGTCGCAGCGGCCCTGGTCGGTGGTGGCGGCCTCGGCGTGTACTCGAACGACTTCACGCCCGAGACCTTGCGGGATGCAGAACGGCTCAGGCTCGCCGGACTCGTCGATTGTTATGCCGATGACGAAGCGACGGAGATCTTTCCCCACCAGTTCCCTGGTGTTCTCACGGTTGGGCTTCGCGATGGAAGTGAGATGACGGAGAGGATCAGCGTGAACAGAGGCGGACCTGATCGACCGCTGAGTTCCGATGAGCTCGCAACAAAGTTCAGGCTCAACGCCTCTCAGCACCTCCCCGAGGGTCAGGTCGAAGAGTTGGAGGCCGCGCTGTGGGGACTCGCTCACGCCTCGTCAGTTTCCGATGTCTTGGCACTGTCGCATTAGCAAGGAGAACTCATGTCCAACGAATGGGCGGTAGTAGCGGGGGCGACCGGTTCGATCGGAACTGCGATAACCACGATGTTGTCCGAGCGAGGCCTCAGGGTTCTCGGACTTGCCAGACACGGTGATCAAGGGCGTGGCATCCGGTCCGTCGATTTGACAGACAGCGAGAGTGTCAGTGAGATCGCGTCCGAGATCCAAGGCTCTGTGCGGGTCATCGTGCATGCGGCAGGGCCGGAATTGGGTGGTGGCATTCGGGATGTCGACCCCGCCAGCGTGCTCGCTGCCATGGATGTCAAGGTGACGGGCCTTCTTCGCATCGTCCGAGCGACAGACCACCTCCTGATTCCCGGTAGCCGGATCATCGCCGTGACAGGGCACCTTGGATACGACCCGGTTCCAGCAGCGGTCGGTGCAGGGGTGGCCAATGCCGCGCTCGGTGCGCTCATCCGTCAGTTGGCAGCCGAGTACGGGCCGAGAGGCGTCACAGCGCATGCGGTTGCTCCCGGCCCTGTCGAGAGTCCACGCCTCGATCGCCTCATCGAGCACCTTGCGACCGCGACCGGCAGCACCGTCGATGAGGCACGTTCGACGCTCCTTGAGGGAGCGACGGTCAAGAGGTTTGCGACCGTCGAGGACGTGGCTTGGGCGGTTTCAACACTTCTCGATGACGCTGGCTCGCTCATGAACGGATCGACGCTCTTCCTCGACGGAGGTCGACGTACAGCGATTCCGTAGAGGGTCCAGGTGTGACAGCAGGGACGCGGGAGTCCTCGCTGTTCAGCGCGAGTCAAGGACCCCGGACTCCGCTAGGTCGTTCCATACGTGTTGCTCGGAGATGAGGCCGGATCGAATGACGAATCGGTCACAGAACCGCACGCCGGCGAACGCGACGCCATGCAGGTTGACGCCGTGCAACGTTCCGGTCGTGACGACCACGGTCCGCTCCTCGGCTGTGCTGATGTCCCAGGTGTCATGCGTCTTGCCGATCGACAGATAGCGACCGGTCATGGCTTCAGCCATCTGGCTCAAGCTGTCGAACTGACCCTGCGGGGCGACCAATTTGACGTCGGGAGAGAGGTAGCTCGAGGCTGTGTCCATATTCCGGTCGGCCATTGCGGCGAGGTAGGTGAGGAGCATCCCGATCTCCGGGTTCGGCATGTGTTGCCCAATCTGTTGACATGTGTTGCTGACAGATGGTACATTCGGCCGAGACGTGGCGAAACAGCGTTTCGCTGAACGAAACACGGGCAAGAGCTCTGAAAGGGCGAGTATGAAGAAGGCAAATATCTACTTTGGCCTCCTGCTCTCGTTGGCACTGGTTATGTCGGCTTGTACAAGCGACTCCGATGACACGACAACGAGCGCAGGAGATCAGCAATCGACGACGACAGCGGGAGATCAGCAATCGACGACGACAGCGGGAGATCAGCAATCAACGACAACGGAAGCACCGGCTCCACCCGACCCGGTAAAGATCGGGGCGATCCATCCGCTTACCGGAGGACTTGCTGGCGCTGGTAGCCGCATGGACAATGCCGCGAAGATGGCGGTAGACGAGATCAACGCCGCAGGTGGCATCGCATCGCTCGGTGGGGCGCCACTGGAGCTCATATCGGCCGACAGCACAGGCGCAGCTGACGTGGGTCAAGCCGAAGCAGAGCGCCTGATCAGCGACGGGGTCTCGGCTCTGATCGGAACGTATCAGTCCGCCGTGACGACGAATGTGGCGATCGTGGCGGAGCGCGAAGGCGTTCCCCTGGTGATCGACGTTGCGGTCGCAGACTCGATCCTCGATCAGGGATTCACCAACGTGTTCCGCATCCAGCCGAACGCCACGAGCATGGGATCGTACGGTGCCCTGTATCTCAGCGAACTCGGTGACGGCGACATCAAGACCGTTGCGTATCTTCATGACAACACGGGTTTCGGCGAGTCAGTCGCAGCAGCGTTCACTGAGGCGGCGGCAGAATTCGGCATCGAGGTGGTCGTGGATATTCCATACGCACCGTTCGAGGTGACCGACTTGACGACAGAGATGACCCGGGCGGCGGCGGCCGATCCGGACGTGATTATCGTCACCGGGTACTACAACGACGGTCTTCTCGCAGCCAGAGCAGCTGTCGATCTCGCTGTTGATGTCAAGGCTGTGATCGGTATCGCTCAGGGTGCTTTCCACACTCCGCAGTTCGTAGAGGACTTCGGTGACGATGCAGAGCTGTTCTGGAACTCGAACTACCACTTCAATTCGTCTGACGCGAAGGTCCAGGCTGTCCTGGACAAGTTCGAGGCGACGTACGGCGAGCAGATGGACACTGAGTCGATGCTTGCGTACCAAGCGGTGTACGTGATCGCGGACGCGCTGGAGCGGGCAGGATCATCTGACCCGGCGGATGTACGTGATGCGCTGGCCGATACGAACATCACTGACCACTTCTTGGCGTACCCCGGGCCGATCACGTTCGACGCGAGTGGTGAGAACGTGAACGCACAGCCGACGTTGATGCAGGTTCAGGGAGGTTTGGTGCTACAGGTGTCACCGAGTGACATTGGAGAAACCGACGCGGTCTATCCGGGCACCTCGTGGGGGGGCAACTAACCTCTTAGACCACAATGAGTGAAACGATGCAAGGACGGCCCAGCGCTCGAGTGCGGGCCGTCCTTGCGTTTGTTGCCGTCATCGTTGCCGTGCTCGTCGTGCAATCCGCTTGGTGGGACGCCAACCACACCATCTTCGCCCAAGCAGCGATATCTGGACTGCTCATCGGTGGCGTATACGGATTGGTCGCCATGGGGCTGAGCATCGTGTTCGGCGTCCTTGACATCATCAACTTCGCCCACGGAGCGTTGATGACGATCGGCATCTATGCCAGCTACATCCTGTTCCAAGAGTACGGCGTCGATCCGTACCTGTCACTGCTGGTCGTTGTCCCTCTTCTGTTTCTTATCGGTGCCGGTATTCAGCGCTTTGCGATAAACCCTGTGATGACGGCGCCGGTTCACAATCAGTTGCTCCTGACTCTGGGAATTGCGATCATGATCGAGAACCTGTTTCTCGTCGTCTTCACAGGAACACCTCGATCGATCGAGTTGCCGTACGCCAGAGGGTCGTTCGACCTCGGGTTCATGGTGCTCGACTTCCCCCTGAGGATCTTCGGTGCTGTCGTGAGCATGCCGAAGTTGATCGCGTTCGTGATGGCGCTCGTCCTGGCCTTCGTCCTCTACCTTCTCATCCAAAGAACATGGTTGGGAGCAGCTATCCGCGCCTCTGCCCAGCAGCCCGAGGGTGCTGAGCTCGTCGGGATAGACATTCGCCGGATCTACACGATCACATTCGGTATCGGTGCCGCAGCAGCAGGGGCTGCTGGCGCACTTGTCATGCCGTTCCTGTTCGTCAGCCCGACTGCTGGCGCTACGTTCAACATCATCGCTTTCGTTGTCGTTGTGCTCGGCGGTATGGGGTCAGTTCCGGGTGCCCTCGTTGGCGGACTGATCATCGGGCTCACACAGGAGATGAGTCAGATCTTCGTGCCGGGGTCGTCGAAATTCCTCAGCGTGTTCGTCGTGTTCATCCTCGTGCTCTTGTTGCGTCCCCAGGGCATCTTCGGGAAGGCAGATCGATGAGGAAGATCTCAAGTCTTGTCAAGGCTTCATCGAGAGATCTGCTCGCTCTCCTCATCGTTGTCGCCGCGCTATCAGCGCTTCCACTTGGGCTCTCCCCGTTCCTGCTGTCGGTTACAACTGGTGTCTTGATCTTCGCCGTGGCGGCGATCGGTTGGAATGTCCTATCGGGTTTCGCTGGGCAGTTTTCGTTCGGACATGCCGCGTTCTTCGGAATCGGGGCCTACACGGTTGCGATCCTGCTGACGAAGTACTCGATTTCGCCGTGGCTCGGCTTGATCGCCGGTGGTGTCGTTGGTGGGGGGTTCGGACTCGGTGTCGGATGGGTCTCGTTTCGATTCGGCCTGAAGGGGGCCTACTTCGCTTTGGCGACATTCGCTGTGGCTGAGATGCTTCGCATCGCCGTCAACAGCCTTGACTACTTCGGCTCCGGAATCGGGATCACGATCCCACTCGTTGATGGCGACGACTGGGCACGGCTCCAATTCAGCGATACGAGGGAGTTGCACTACTGGGTGATCCTCGGGATCCTCGCGATGGCGGTCGTAGCGACGATCGCAATAAAGCGGTCGAGAATCGGAAGCTATATGTTCGCGGTGCGTGAGGATGAGGACGCCGCGGCAGCGCTCGGCATCAACCCGCTTCGTACGAAGTTGGCCGCTATCTCGATCAGCGGTTTCATCACAGCGGTCGCTGGCGGCTACTTCACGTTGTTCTTTCTGTTCATCGATCCGGATGTGGTCTTCGGAGCGTTGGTGTCGGTGGCCATTCTTCTGCGTCCGATCGTCGGTGGCATCGGAACGATCTGGGGACCCGTGATCGGTGCGGCGCTGCTCTCGCTACTTGGAGAATTGACTCGTTCTCTTGTCAGGGACCCACCCGAGTTCTTGTCCTTCATCGAGGGTGCCAACGGAATCGATCAGGTTCTCTTCGGGTTGATTCTCGTCGTCATCATCATTCGCGCCCCCGATGGTGTTCTCGGATGGTTCCGTCGAAGACGCAGGCCGGGCCCAACATGACGATTATTCTCGACGTGCAAGGCGTCTCGAAGTCCTTTGGCGGTCTCGGAGCCGTGCGCGATGTCAGCTTTGATCTGGATGAGGGTGAGATACTGGGTCTGATCGGCCCCAACGGTGCAGGCAAGACGACGCTGTTCAACATGGTCTCAGGTGCGATTCCCGCTGATACGGGCTCGGTCACGTTCAAGGGACAGCGTATCGAGAAGATGAAACCTTACGAGATAGCGAGACTGGGCCTCGTGCGAACCTTTCAGGTTGTCAAGCCCTTTACTGGACTCACCGTATCGGAGAACGTCCTGGTTGGCGCGTTCCTCACACGGCAGGAGCCAGCCGAAGCAGAGGAGCAGGCCCGCGAAATGATGCACATCACGGGTCTGACGCCGTACGCCGATAGCCCGGCTCAAGGCCTGACGCTGGCCATTCGGAAGCGCCTTGAGCTTGCAAGGGCGTTGGCAACCGATCCAACGGTGCTTCTTCTTGATGAGGTGCTCGCGGGCCTCGCCCCGACAGAAAGTGGAGAGATGATCGAGGTGGTTCGGTCGATCAGGGCCCGAGGTATCTCTCTGTTGATCATCGAGCATGTGATGGCTGCGATCATGGCGCTGTCCGACAGGGTCGCCGTCATCCATCACGGCGAGCTGT
>JAZFUH010000230.1:0-6656 GCA_036447125.1 Acidimicrobiia bacterium
CCCCAATCGGCCATTGCCATGTCGATCGCCTCCACAGACGCACCCTCCTCGAGGAGGAACGCAGCCTCGTTGAGGTACGGGCCGAGAAGCCGTGACGTATAGAAACCTGTGCCGTCGTTGACGACGATCACGGTCTTGCCCTGTTCCTTGCCGAGCTGTACAGCAGTGGCAGTGACCCAGTCTGCAGTCCTTTCTGTCTTGATGACCTCGAGAAGGGGCATCTTCTCCACAGGGGAGAAGTAGTGCATGCCGACGACGTTCTCCGGGCGCCCACTGGCTTCGGCAATCTTGGTGATCGGCAGCGTTGAGGTGTTCGATGCGAAAATCGTCTTCTCGCTCACCACAGCCTCGGCATCCTTGACGATTGAGCGCTTGAGGTCGAGATCTTCGAAGACGGCCTCGATGATGATGTCCGTGTTCGCAAAGCCATCCCAGCCGGTAGAGCCGGTCACCCGGTTCAGAATCCGGTCAACCTCGAACTGCGACATTCGGCGGCGTTTCGCCTGTTTGGAGACGAACCTGTGGACGTACGCAAGGCCACGCGCGACGCCCGGGTTGTCGACCTCTTTGATCCGCACGGTCTTTTGTGCTTTGAACGTCGACACCGCTGCAATGCCCCCACCCATCAGCCCCCCACCGAGCACCGCAACGTTCGAGATCTCCATCGGCACCGCATCGGAATCGATGCCCGTGTCGCCCTTGAGCTGCTGGCTTGCAAAGAAGATCGACTGAAGCGCCGATGCCTCCGGAGTCATGATGAGCTCGGCGAAGAAGCGGATCTCGGCGGCTACACCGGCTGCACGACCCTGTTCAACACCGATCTTGACCGCTTCAAAGGCCCGTTTCGGGGCCGGGTAGTGGCCCTTTGTCTGGGCCATCATCGTGTCGTGGGCCTTCTTCCACAGCACCTTTCGCCCGGCAGGGTTCCTCTCGAGTGCGAGTTTCTGAAGATTGTCGGGTGACACATTGAGCGCGATGACCAGCTCCGTGGGATCCGCGGCAATCGCCTCGGCGGCTCGTCTCTGAGCGACCTCGAGCACTACTTCTGGTGGCGTGACCTCGTCGACAAGGCCGAGCTTCTTGGCCTTGTGTGGACGGATGGGCTTGCCACCCATGATCATCTCAAGTCCGGGCGCAAGCCCGACAAGCTTGGGGAGCCTCTGGGTGCCTCCCGCTCCGGGGATCAGGCCGAGCTGCACCTCTGGCTGACCGAGCTGGGTCTTCGTGCTGTTCGAGCAGATACGCGACGAACAGGCCAGGGCGAGTTCGAGGCCTGCTCCGAGACATGCGCCGTGGATGGCTGCCACGACAGGCTTGTCATGCTTGGTGTGGAGGGCCTCGATGCGATCGAAGATCGCGTGGAGCGCTGTCAGGCCTCTGACCGCGTCGTCCGGTGTCTTCATGTCTGCGAACATTCGGATGTCCGCTCCGGCGAGGAAGTCCCTTTTTGCAGATCCGATCACGACCGCCTTGACGTCGTCATGCTCGAGCCGTTCAACGACATCTGCGAGCTCGTTGATAAGCGCTACGCCGAGCGTGTTCATCGACGCGTTCCTGCGGTCAATGAGGATCGTCGCTACGCCTTCGTCGCTCAGATCGAAGTGGAAGTTCTCATACTTCATCGGTTCACCTCTCCAACACAACGGCCGCGCCGAGACCGCCTGCCGCACATTGGGTGACGAGAGCTGTCCCGCCACCTCGTCGTTCGAGCTCGTTTGCCATCGTCATGATCTGGCGAGCTCCCGTAGCCGCGAAGGGGTGGCCGAGGGAGATAGACCCGCCGTAGATGTTGAACTTGTCCATGTCGATCATGCCGATCGCCTTGTCGCGCCCGAGTCGCCTCCGTGCGAACTCGTCGGAGGCGAATGCCTCAACGTTCGAGAGGACCTGAGCAGCGAATGCCTCGTGCATGTCGATGACGTCGATGTCATCAAGCGCCATACCTGCCCTGTCGAGGGCGAGAGGTGTCGCAAATGCCGGTCCCATGAGAAGTTGCCAGTTCGGGTCGATTGCAGCGAATGCGTACGATTTCAAATAGGCCTTGGGCTCGTAGCCGAGTGCCCTGGCCACCGACTCGTCCATGAGTAGGAGGGCTGAGGCGCCGTCCGTGAGTGGTGAGGCGTTTGCAGCGGTGACCGAACCGTACTTCTTGTCGAAGACGGGTCTGAGTCCTGCGAGCTTCTCCGGAGTCGAGTCCGTGCGCGGGATGTTGTCACGCTCGACGGTCTCCTTGAACCCGGGAGGTACCGCGTAAGGCATCACTTCTTGATCGAAGATACCTGAATCCCAGGCCGCTATCGCCTTGGCGTGGGAACGGACGGCAAACTCGTCCTGTGCTTTGCGTGTGATGCCGTTTGCTTTGGCCATGTCCTCGGCGCTGTGACCCATCGTCTTACCCGTCGAACGTTCCGCAATCGCAGGCGGGTTTGGGGCGAGGTCCTTTGGCCTCACCCTGGAGAAGGCCTTCAGCTTGGATGGGACATCTCTTGCCGCGCTCGCCTCCATGAGAATCTCGACGAAACGGTCCGAGTATGTGATGGGCGGTCTGGAGAGAGAATCAGCTCCACCCGCGATGACGATATCCGCATCCCCGAGAAGGATCGACTGTGCACCGTCAACGAAGGATTGTGTCGACGTAGCACATGCTCGGGATACCGAGTAGGCGTCGACCGATTCTGGGAACGGGCCTGCAAGGACGATCTCACGGGCGATGTTCGGTGCGCCGACGTCGGCGACCACTGCTCCGTACACCACCCTGTCAACCGTTGCCGTGTCGATACCCGTGCGAGCGACGAGCTCTGCCACGACGCTGCTCGCCAGGTCAAGAGTTGTCTCGTTTCGGAAGACGGATCCAGATCTTGCGAAGGGCGTGCGAAGTCCGTCAACGATCGCAACACGTCTGGCCTTCTTGGATGGGGACATCAGAGAACTCGATTCTTGAGCGAACACTCAAGATTCTAAGCTAGCTCGCCGCGCTCGCGGCCAGATGCCAGAGTCTGATATCTGGCATCTGGAATCTGGCATCTGATTCTTAGAAGTCGGCTTCCTGGCGGAGGCCGAAGGCCGGGTGGCGGAGGCGCGAGAGCGCCTGCTTCTCGAGTGAGCGAACCCTGGTCGGGCCGAGTTCGAGGTACCTGCCGATCTCCTCGTGGGTACGGGGGAGGCCATCCTCGAATCCGACACGCTTGGACAGGATGTACGCCTCGCGATGAGGGAGTCTGTCGATCGCCTCTCGGAGCGCGTCGATCGTTGAGATCCGCTCGGATTCGGCCACCGGGTCGTCCTCGTCGTCATGGGCAACGAAGTCTCCGAGGACGGCACCATCATCACCGACCGGTGCCTCAAGTGAGACAGAGTCCGCAACGAGCTGCGCTTCGAGGACCTGGTCGAGCTTCAGTCCCGACTCCTCCGAGAGCTCCTTGGAACTCGGTTCGCGGCCGAGCTCTGAGAGAAGACGGTTTCTCGTCCCGTTGAGGGTGAGGAGGGTGTCGTGGAGCGAGTTCGGGAGACGCACGGTGCGTGACTTCTCTGCAACCGCACGTTGCATGGCCTGCCGGATCCACCACGTTGCGTATGTGGAGAACTTGAATCCTTTGCGCCAGTCGAACTTCTCAACTGCGCGGATGAGGCCGAGGGTGCCTTCTTGGATGAGGTCCACGAATTCGATGCCGTACTGGCTGCGGTAACGCTTGGCCTGGGACACGACGAGCCTCAGGTTCGCCTGAGCGAATCGGTCCTTTGCGGTCTTGCCTTGGCGGGCGATGCGCTGAAGTTTGACCTTCTCTGCGCCCTTCACGCCGCCGGCTTCGAGCTTCTCTTCGGCGTCGCGGCCAGATTCGATGGCCTGCGCGAGTACGACCTCGTCGTCGGCGGTGAGGAGCTCATGGTTGGCGATGTCACCCAGATAGGTGGTGAGACTGTCGCCTACTTCGGTTGGTGAGAGTGTGGATCGTGCTGTCATATTGTGAATTCCTTCACATAGTTCTGTACCTTGAACCACCGTTGAGATCGACTCACAGGTGATTCCAAAAGCGGGGCGTTCTTTGGCATTGGATATCTATGAGACGTCGGGAACGCTTGATTGGTTCCCGCCGCCGATTCGTGCCTTGGGCATCGTAAAACGGCGCGCGTCGCTCATGAATCAAGGGTATCGTATACCATTTCTGGGTGTCTGCCTAGCCCTAATTTCTGGATTGTCCGATCTTTTCTGACGGTGCTCTGACTCCGGATGAGGCGAGCCCCTACCGGCTACTCGATCGTTCTCCCACGATGAATGATCAACTCGGGACGGTCGAGCACGGTGACGTCCTCGTAAGGGTTTCCAGAGAAAAAGACGACGTCTGCGGTGTTCCCTGCACGAAGGGACCCCTCGCGGCCAACGTAGTCGAATGCAGCTGATGAGGTGGCGATGGTCGCTGCCTTGTCCGTGAGACCGTACTCCCTCAGAAGCCGCGCCTCGGTTGCGATATGGCCATGAGGTATCGCGAGGTCGCTTCCTGCGAGCACAGTGAGCCCAATCTCTTCGGCAAGCGGAAGGTTGGCCGCCATGGCATCGAGTCCGATCTTGAACAGCTTTCCACCCGACGAGTCAGGTCCGAGAGCATCGAGCCAGTGCTTCTGGTTCCCAATCGTTGGCACCCACGCCCCACGTCTCGCCGCGAGCGATCGGATGTCCTCCTCGGTGAGAAATGGGCCATGCTCGATCGAATCGACACCGGCCGCGACGGCGTCTGACGCCCCGTTGGCCATCGTGTGTGCGGCCACCCTCACTCCGGCGTCATGGGCAACGGCCACCGCCTCGGTCAGTGCGTCGAGTGGATAGTTGTTCACCGGCCCAAAGCCACTTCGTGGCCAGTCTGCAACGATCTTGACCCAGCCCCCCCTTGTTGCGGCGACCGAGCGGACATGATCGACGAGGTCATCCGGCTCAACCTCCACACCGAAGCCTTTCATGTATCCGTGGTCAGGATGGATCATCGCACCTGCGGTCTCGACATATGGCCTGAGGTCGGCATCGTGATCAAGAGAGACAAGCGTCACATCCGTACTGCCACCTTTGTCGAGGATGAGCAACACGCCTCGTTCGACGTGCGCCCACGCAGTGATGGGGATGTTCGCCCGCATCGAGTCCTCAGAGAGCCCGGAGATGTCGTCGAGCGAGGTCATCGTGAGGTGTGCGTGTGCGTCGGCAAGGCCGGGGAGCGCCCACAAGTGCCCCGTGTCGATCCGGGTCGTCACGCGATCGTCAGGGTCGGAGAACTGTGTCCCGTCGATTGCAAGGTCGTACGGTTCGCCCTCAGGTGGGCGGATGGTGATGAGCGTGGTCATGGGCGCGAGCGTACCGGCGTGTGCAGCGCCATGCCGTAGGCTGGTGAGATGCCGAGCATTCCATTCGCTCTTCCCATCGTGCCCATGGAAGCCAAGCTACGTACGACGTGGCCGACCGGTGACTGGGCATTTGAGCCGAAGTGGGATGGGTTCCGTGTGATCTGTGCAAAGGACGATGGACCGAGGATCGACTCACGGAGACAGAGACCTCTGCTTCGCTACTTCCCGGAACTCGTGCCGGTGGTCGACAGCCTTCCGCCTGGATGCGTCGTCGATGGCGAGGTACTTGTGGTCGAGCATGACCGCCTCGCCTTCGACATGCTTCAAGCCCGCATCCACCCTGCTCAGAGCAGGATCGAGAGGCTGTCGCATGAGATCCCCGCAACACTTGTCGCGTTCGATCTGCTTGCTGATCGCGGAGAGGATCTGCGGTCTGCGCCTTTCACAGAGCGAAGGGATCGTTTGGAAGCCGTAGCGAAGGAAGTCTCGGATGTCTGGCTCCTGACTCCATCCACTGTGGACATCGATCAGGGGAAGAAGTGGTTCGACGAGTTCGAGGCTGCCGGCTGTGACGGAATCGTTGCGAAGGCACTCGGTGGGCCCTATGTCGAGGGTAGGCGCGAGATGATAAAGATCAAGCACAGGCGGTCCGTCGACTGTGTTGTGGGGGGATACAGGATTCATAAGGACGGAGACAAGATCGGTTCCCTGCTGCTTGGCCTGTACGCGCAGAGCGGTTCACTGGCCTTCATCGGGCACTGCTCCGGGTTCACAAACCAGGACCGCGTCGAGATGCTCACGAGGTTCGAGACGCTTCGGGACGCCGCGTCGTTTGGCGACGACGTACGCTCACCGGGAGGCGAGAGCCGATGGTCGGCGGGGAAGGACCTCTCGTGGGTTCCAGTGAGGCCCGGTGTCGTAGTCGAGATCTCCTACGACCAGCTCACTGGAGACCGCTTCAGACACGCCACGCGCTTTGAACGCTGGCGCCCTGACGTGGATCCCGTTGCCTGCACCTTCGCCCAGCTCGAACGCCCAGAGGGCCCCGGCTTCTCCCGCATCGTTCTCGGGTAGAAATGAGTCGCGCAGATCGACGAGAATCTACACAAGAACGGAGGGGCGGGGTCTCGTTCGCAGGATCAACGGGATCGGAGCCAGGGCGAACACTGCTCCGACGAGACCGAGCGCCACGTAGGAGGACATTCCGACGATGACTCCTGATGCGGCGGCGCCGAGACCACCGCTGATCCACATGATCGAGTCTGCAACACCCTGGATCTTGAGCCGATCAGCGATCGGGAGTCCTATCTGGAGTTCGGTGCTTGCGG
>JAZFUH010000231.1:0-6286 GCA_036447125.1 Acidimicrobiia bacterium
CATGTCGACATATACGTGACATACATCGGGGGCTTCGATGTCGAGACCTCCACGGGATTGTTGGCATCGAGTGTCTACGTGGTCGAGGTTGTTACATCCGAGTCCTCGATCGACAGGGGCAGGGTCAACATTCTGCTGGCGGTCGATGACCGCCTTGCGAGCGACCTTGCATTCGCATCACATTCTGGAGCCATCGACCTCATAAGGGTCGCGCCGTGACGATCCGTGTGGCCACCGTGCTTTCTGCCCGTGAATGGGAGCCCGTGTTGGTACAGCACGCGAGAGATACTGCTGCGTTGCGCGTGGTGCTGAGGGCATATCAGCCATCCGACATCGAGAACCGGGCTTCCGAGATCGACGTGGTCGTCTGTGGAGGTGAGGTTTCGTGGGTGACTCCGCGTCAGATCGCGACGTGGCGGCGCCTCGGATTCGGGGTGGTGGGAGTCCATCCCGAGGGTGACGAACCAGCTGCTCAGCTGCTGGAGCGTGGAGGAGCGAATGAGGTCGTCCCAGACACCATCGACGTGGCCGCGCTGGTTCAGGCGGTGCGATTTGTTGCTCCACGTTTCGAGAATCCGCCAGTCGAAACGAAGGGTTTCGTCACTGCGGTGGTTGGACCGAGAGGTGCCCCTGGCTGTACCGAGGTCGCACTCGCCTACGCCTGGCTCCTTTCGCGGGAGAGATCCGTTGTGCTCGTCGATGCCGACGTCGCGGCTCCCGCTCTTGCAGTGAGAATGGGCCTGACGCCGAGACCGGACATCACCGACGCCGCAGATGCCGTGCGCGCTGACGGCTCGATCGATGAGAAATGCCTCCATCAGGTCGGGTCATTGTTCGTCATCACGGGCTCGCATCGCCCGGGTGAGACACCGCTTCGCGACACGATGATCGCAGGAGTGATCGACGCTGCCGCTGCTCGCTTCGACGAAGTCGTCCTCGATGTCGGAACGATCGGAACTGACTCGACCCGAGTCGAGGTGGCTGACGCCGTGTTCCTCGTCGTGGACGCGTCAGCTGTTGGCGTGGTCAGGGCGGCCCAGCTCACCTCACAGTGGATGGGTCCTCAGCCGAGCCTCATCATCAATCGTGTCTCGATGCGTGATCGCTCCCAGGTCATCGAGGCTGCCAGGCGATGGACCGGTCTTGAACCTGCAGCGGTGGTGCCTGAGCTGAAGCAAGTCCGGCGCGCAACCGCAGAGGCGAAGATGCCGGATCGACGTTTCGCCCGCGCGATCGCCACGGTGGGTGAATCCCGATGACTGTGGCAACGCCTGAATCCCGGTACGGGTACCTCGCCGAGTTGCTTGACGATCCCATGATCGAGGAGATCATCGTGATCGGTGGTGAGCGGACATTCATTGTTCGCAACGGAATCAAGGAGTTGATCAACGTCGTGGTCGAGCCCTCGTCTGTTCGTCGGATCGCGGACCAGCTCCTTGCAGGCACGGGGCGCAGGGTCGACCAGGCCAATCCGATCGTTTCAGCGCAGCTGCCCAATGGCAGCCGGGTTCACATCACCGGACCGCCGGTGACCCATCCGAACCGTATGAATATCCAGATTCGGAAGTTCGTGGTCACCGCTTCCGATCTTGATGACATGGTCGAAAGAGGTGCAATGAGCAAGGAAGCCGCGGCGTTCCTGCGCCTGAGCGTTGAGCGTGATGCGACGATCCTTGTGGCGGGAGCTCCAGGGGCGGGTAAGACAACGCTGGTGAACTGCCTGCTGCGTGAGGTGCCACCGGACCGCAGAGTCGTCACATGCGAAGAGGTATTCGAGATCGACGTTGATCTCCCTGACATGACACAGATGCAGACAAGGGATGCAGGTCTTGATGGCGGAGCTGCGATCACCCTCCGAGATCTGGTGAGAGAAGCCTTGAGACAGAGGCCGGACCGAATCGTTGTAGGCGAAGTGCGTGGGCCAGAGGCATTGGACATGCTCATGGCGCTCAATGCAGGGTGCTCCGGCATTGCAACCATTCATGCGAACTCGGGGCGAGATTCCCTTGAGAAACTCGTCTCATATGGTGTACTCGCGGGCGCAAACATATCGATCCCGTTCTTGAGACGCACTGTTGCGTCCGTCGTCGATCTTGTCGTGTTTCTGAAGCGAGATGTGAACGGAAGACATGTCCAGGAGATCCTGAGAATCCCTGAGCAGCTTGATCCAGATGTGTTCACGGTCGAGCCACTCTTCGAATGGACCCGTTCATCACTGGTCGCGGTTGGTGGCGGTATTCGATGAGGGGGATGACCGTGCTTGCAGCAGCTGGTGCCGTGTGGATACTCGTCGTTGGTGATCTGGGGATCGGGAGTCTCCGCTTGCCGAAGGTCCGGATCCGTGTCGTCGTGGCTGCCATCGGGGCCTTGGTTGTGGGCACAACCGTCACCTTTGGCGTGTTGGGTACCGCGATGCCCGCGGTCGCGATAGGCATCTTGTGCAGTGCGATTCCGGCGCGGATCGAACAATCAAGGATCGAACGACAGGTTCGTGAGCGAACGGACCGCTGGCCCGACCTTGTCACACACATGCGGTCTTCCGTCGGAGCTGGTGCAACTCTTCCCGATGCATTCATCGACGCAGCGGATCGTATCGGTGGTGACTACTCCCGGTACAGAGATGTTGTTCGGCACGAGATAACGTACGGCCGAGGATTCGATGTTGCTCTCGCGCACATACGGTCGGAGCTTGAGGATCCAATCGCTGACCGCGTCCTGGCCACGCTTGCGATTGCGCACCGCACGGGTGGTCATCGAGTGGGCAACGTGCTTGAGGCAATTGGAGGGTCCGTTGCGGATGAGATCAGACTCAGAAAGGCGCATGACGCAGCGCTGACCGAGCAGCGCTGGACGGCAACTGTTGCTCTTGTCGCACCGTGGGCCCTTCTCTCACTGTCGATCGCGACCAATCCACAGGCAGCGGGTGCTTTCGACACAGCCGAGGGTGTGATCGTCGTTGTCGGGGGGCTTGTGGCGACGGGACTTGGATGGATCCTTGCGAGGCGGGCAAGTAGATTGAACGCAGCTCCGAGGCTCTTCACATGACTTGGATTCTTGCGTCCATTGCTGGGATCGGTGCCTATCTGGTGGTTACCCCCTCCAAGCGAAGGACGATGTCCGGGTTCCTGGAGGCCTACCTGAGTGAGACCCGAGGTGGCCAGGAAGCGCACCGGCGGTCGCTGACGATCCCCGGCAGGCGGATTCATGGCAGCCGTTGGTGGCGCATTCATCGGCTTGCTCGCTGCCCAGGGGGATCTCTTTCTCGCAGGGCGATCCCGCTCGTCGTTCGCTCTGGCCGCTCTTGGCTCAGGGGCCGGTTGGGTGCTCTGGTCGATGCGCCAGACGAATCTCAGAGAACGCCGGGCTCGACGTTTGCGGTTCGAGCTTCCCGTTATCGCTGATGCGATGTCTCTGCATGTCGTTGCAGGTGAATCGATATCGGCAACGATCCACGCAGTGGCAGCCGAGACGAGGGGTGTCGCGGCCGACGAGCTGGCCATCGTCGTTGCCGCATTGGAATCAGGCGAAGGATTGCCCGATGCGCTCGCCGAGGCTGCAAGGCTCACGGCGCACGACGACGCGACACGCCTCTATGAGACACTGAGCCACGCCCACGCAACCGGAGGCCGCCTGGCTTCATCTCTCGGCGACCTTGCAATGGATTACCGCTCCGGGCTGGAACGCGACCTGACGTCCGAGAGCGGCAAGCGTGCAATCGCCACCTACGGGCCCATCCTCGCCCTCATGGTGCCAACTGCGCTGGTATTCCTCATCTATCCAACACTCCTGGGCCTCCGGTCTCTTGCCGGTGCACCATAAACCATCGATCCCAAGGAGGGATGAACCATGTTCAACAACGAAAGAGGATCAACCACAGTCGAATGGCTTGGCCTCGCGACGATAGCGATCCTGGTGATCGCACTCCTGCTGCCGCAGGTTCGGGGCACCGCCGGAGACATATGGCAGAACGTGGCGGTCCAGTTCAGCGGCTTCTTTGGTTAGGAGAGTGATGGGTGATGCCGTTGGCTCTCCGGACGAGCGGCGTGTCTCGTTGGACGATCTCCCGGACCAAGGCTCGTACACGATCGAGGGGATCGTTGCGATCGGTGTCTTCTTCGTCCTGCTGGCGCTGATAGTCCAGATCGGGTTTCTCGTTCTTGCGCGGAGCGCGGCCGCCACCTCGGTCGAGGCGTCGCTGCGTAGAGCCGTCACAGCGGATCTCGACATGGGAACTGCGGCATCCAGAATCGAACGGGATGTGACCTCGGTCGTTCCCGGTGCACAGGAGATCGATGTGCAAGTCACTCACGATTCACAAGCCTTGCGAGCGGTCGTCAGCTTCCGGTGGGTGCCGCCCGGTCCGGATCTTGTTCCTGTCACCATCTCGATCGAGCGATCTGTGGCGAGGGTTGTTCCACCGTGAATCAACAACGAGGGACGGCACTGCTCGAGATCATCATTGTTGGTTTTGCGGTTTTGCTGATGGTGTTGCCTGTGGTGTCCACCGTTGCCAGACTGACGGAGGCAAATTCGACTGTCCACGCCACAGCTCGCGATGCTGCAGTTTGGATCGCTCGACACGGCGCGGATCCTCCTGACGTTGATGGTGTCGGCGTCTCGGTGTTCAGCAGCGGACGTTACGTGGAGGTCGTGGCAACACAGGAAGTTGTCCTCGTCAGAATCTTTGGAGCGGATATTTCGCGAACCGTTCAGTCAAAGATCAGGGTGCCGGTGAGTCAGTACCGGAGCAGTCCGTGATCACCGGACGGCCGTCTCATGAGAACGGTTCCATGCTTCCCATGACCGCGGGTCTGATCTTTGTGGCGTTCGCGATCACTGCACTCGTCGTGGAGATCGCGTTGCTCGGAGCGGCATACCGCGATATCGCCACCGTGGCGGATCTCGCGGCCGAGTCCGCTGCAACAGCAGTGGGGACTGCGGGGGCCTATGGCGACGAGCTCCTGCTCGATGTCGTGGCTGCCTCGAGCGAGGCGAGACGCGTCGGCTACATGTGGGGGAGTGGCGATGAGGTCATCACGATCGATGTGAACACGGCGAGGATCTGTGTGACGGTGACCGACTCATATCGCCCGCGGACCTTGGTATTCATCGGTGTGCGAGAGCTGTCGATCCGGGCAACCGGATGCGCCGTCCCAAGAGCGGGATAGGAGTAGCTCGCTTCGCTCGCTGTCCGAGGTCCGAAATCCGAAATCCGAAGTCCGCTGGAGCGGATGGCGGATGGCTGTCTTCGTCCCCGTTAACCTCCCCTTGTGGCAGAAGACCCCCTCACCTCTCTGATCGAAGGAAGCGATCTTGCGGGCCTGGTCCGTGCTGTCGATGGCATCTGCTTGGGTATGGAGTGGGATGAGCTCATCGATCTGCGGGATCGGTGCAACGAAGCGGTGACCCGTGGCAAGCAACTGTGGGCTATTGCACAATTCGCCGAATATCGGCTCGCGTTGGAAGCGCCGGCGGATCTTGCGGCCACGGTGATGACGGATGGTCGTGGACGCTTCTCTCTGGGTCCCCTCTGGGAAGTTGCTGCCTCTACTCACACGTGGAGTGACCTTGATCCATATGTCGGCACACCGACGATTCGTGCGCTCATTGCGCATGAGCGGTCGATACAGGGAGATGCGGTACCTGAGGATGCAGTTGACCGGACGATTCTTGAGATCCCCGTGACTCAGCAGTCCTGGGAGCCAACCTATCCGATTGCCAATTACACGTCTGACAGGGCAACATTCCCTGATGACATCTTCGACATCGGGATGACCTGGACAGACCTCCCGGTTCCGGTTGAGCTCGATGACGAAGACGAGGTGACGGACGCCCTTCTGGATCTCGTGAAACCGTGGTGGGACGACTCCCTCGGCAAGGCCGAGGTAGCGACGGTCGGCGGTACGATCGAGGAAGCGATTCGGAGCCTCGGACCGCACAGAGTCCGGATGACCGATGTGAGTCTCAGCACCGCAATGGAGGCAATGACATGGGCCGGTGCAAGCGGTGGCGGGCACGGGAGACGTCGCGGCACCCCGGCTGGTCGCGTTGGTGCCTGGTGGGTGCTGCTCGAGCTCCTCGGGTACGACGAGGTGCCGCAGGATACCTCAACCCTCGGTAAGGAAGCCTTGGAACTGCGGTGGGTCCTGTGGGATCCCGGGGATCGTGTCGGTGGATGGAATCTTCACATCGGGGTTGAGGATCCGGTCGACGGTGTCGCGTGGGTGCTGAGCGCGGTGGACTCCGTATAGAAGCCACCAGGACAGCGGTGCCGTATTGTTGGAGG
>JAZFUH010000232.1:0-6981 GCA_036447125.1 Acidimicrobiia bacterium
GCGAACCACAGAAGCCATATCCAGAGGAAGGAAGCGATCTCGGGAGCGGCGACCAGAAGCGCAACAGAGAACACAGAGTAGAGCGCTGCGGCAGCGATGGAGGCCTGCTGAACGAAGTTGCGATTGCCCATTGACGTGGGGGTTTCGTGTTCGATGCTCAGAGCGGCTTCGGATGTTGCGATATCTTGCATACGCCTCTTATCGGCACGATCTGACTGCTAGGCGAGAATGGTTGCCGGCTGCACACAGTGACTAGTCACTGTGAGGAAGTCTACGGTCTACGGTTGACCCTTCGCGACAGACCGTAAGCCGTGAACCGTGAACCTCGTGCCCGGCTAGCCAAACAATCTCGTCCACCAGCGCGCCCACATGCCTCTCGACTCTGGCTTCGGGAGCTCAGCGAGCACATCTGCCACATGATCGGGAGGCAGATCACCAACGAGCACGAAATTGTTCGACCCGTCCCGCCAATGGAGACGGACGGCCTGAGCTGTGGGCACCATCTTGTACACCCCGGATTCCGCGACGAGCTCCATCGAGTCCTCGAACCCGGAGATGACCATGTGGCCACCAAGGATGAACAAGGAGAACCTGAACAGGCCGTCGGTGTAATAGCCCTGCTCGGATCCACCTGGCGCGTTGAATGCATCAACAAGCTCGTACCCGGCGATCGAATCCGGCAGCAAGATCGAGTCTTCATGCATCACGACCTCGGCAGGGACGTCTGATCCGTCCGTCGGCGCCTCGTATGTGCGGTACGCACGGAAGTCAGACAGGGTCGTTCGGCGATACAGGCTGCCGTTTTCGCTGTACAACTCCTGAATCAGTAGCGCACCAGACCGATCGTCCACGACAAGAGTCGCCCGGAGGATGTCACCTTCCCTCACCTCGACTATCCGACAGGGCCTTGACATGTGGTAGGCCTTTGCTATCTCCTTGATCGTGTAGCGGCTCGTCGAGATGCTGCGCTGATCCGTCAGGAACGTGATGCCTGTCGGTTCGTCACCCATCGAGACGGCTTTGCCATTACCCGTCATCGACCATTTCGCGCCTATTCGGACGATCTCCATGCCATCGGCATGCTCAACGTATTCCCTGCTGACCTGGGTCTTGCCGCCCCAGACGGAGACAACGAGACGCGATGCCGTGTACGTGGCGTCACGCGCCTCGGTGAGCACATCGTCAAGCTCCGTTGCAGACACAGAGGCGACGAACGACGTCGCGACAAGTACGACCGACGTTGCAACCAACACGAAGCGGCGGGCGGCGTTCATGGCGCGTTTGAGATCTGTACACCGATGCCGCTTGAGGGCACAGATGCAACTGCTGTGTGACGATATTGGAGATCAGCGATGCTGACGGCGACTGGTTCCGCTTCAGTGGCGAAGGGACCAACCGTGAACACAATGGCGACGGCGGCCACGCCGGAAGCCACGACTAGCGCTGTTCGAAGACCGCGCTTGGTCTCCCTGACCGTTTCACGATGGACCTCGAGAAACACTGGGGGCTCAAGACCGGGAAGCGCACGCACAGCGGTTCGGCTGCGATCGAGCTCTGCAAGTTCACGCCGGCATTCTGTGCAGGAGTCAAGATGAGCGGACACTGCGGGCATCTCGATCGTTGCCAGCTCACCATCGAGATAGGCGGAGAGCTGTTCACTGAGATGCTCACCAGGCATCAGATAGAGGGGAACATCGAGGATGGGGAGTACCCGAACGGATCTTCGCACCTCCTGCAAGCGGCGGAACTCAGCAACGGCAGCGAGATCGCTCTCGAGCGAGACGACAACCTCGTCGAGTTCGTCTGACGTCAATGCGCCATCGAGGTAGCACGACAACAGCATCGACAGATGCTCGTTCACGGGGGTCATACCGGCCACGTCAGCAGTCCTCTCAACATCGAGCGACCCCTGTGGATCCTCGACCTGACCGTGCCGACCGGCACATTTGCAGCAGCGGCGATCTCTTCATATGTGAGACCTACGACATCGCAAAGCACCACCGCCTCCCGGAATTCGTACGGCAGCTTGAGAAGCGCTTCCTGCACGTCATCGGAGAGTCTCACGGACGCGAGTACCTGGTCGGGAGATGGCGACGCACCGAGCCCGGAATGGTCGCCGTCCGGCAACGGTGAGGTCGGACGACGTTGCTGCTTCCGAACTCCGTCGAGGAAGGTGTTGCGCGTGATTCGCCACAACCAGCCTTCGAACGACCCGGGGGTATACGACGCAAGGCCCTTGCGAACCTTCAGCAGTACTTCTTGCACAAGATCCGCGGCATCATCCGGGTTACCCGTCAGGCGATACGCGAACGTATAGATCTTGCGCCCGTATCGGTGCGCAACATCTTCCCATGTCAAGGTCGGGTATTCGGCCATGGTCCCCATCTCGCTCGGTTTAACGACGCGAACGCGATGTGAGTTCCGAAGATCTTCTAGACCGAGGAGTCCTCAGCGTCGGCTTCTTCGTCCGAGACGCCGTCCTCGACACCCTTCTTGAACTCCTTAGCAGACGCACCGAGCGATCGGGCGAGCTGTGGCAGCTTCGCCGCTCCGAAGAGCAACAGCACCACAACGAGAATGATGATCAACTCGGGACCGCCGATGTTCTTGATGAATGCAAGCATCGTGATTCCTTTCGTATCTGCAGTGTACCCGACAACGCGTTCTGGACGGACCATGGACCCTGTCGGGTACCGAGCGATGTCCGGCAGGCTCTCACGTCAGGCCGAACGAATCGACAAAGGCCTGCAAGCGTTCTCGCGTTATGAACACGCAGCGACTGTCACGTTTCTCGCGCTCGTACATCGAATATGGGCTGTACTTGTCCGTCACAAGGATCGCCTGATCCGGGTCCGACTGTGCAACTTCCACGGCGAACCGCGCCAACACCGAATCCTCCAGCTCCGGATGAGACCCATCCGTGTGGGGGAGGATGACAAGCAACGTCTGCTGACCGTTGCGAATCAGGCCATACGTGTCGGCCTTGCCACCCAGACTCTCGGAGAAACCCGACCGTCCAAGATGCACGTCGTAGCCGCTCACCCGAAGCAGACCGAGAACGAGGTCATTCAGCGACATCTCGTCGGTATCGACCCCGATGGACCGCAGGTGTGACTCTGTTGGGCCTGAGAGCATGATCAGCTCGGAGACGGCCCCAAGGCTCGCCGCTCCGTCAGAAGCGGAAGAAACGGTTTCGTCCGATACGACCACATGCACCGCAGCGATCGGATCGTGCGATGGTTCAACCAGAACCGTGTCATCTCTGTCTGGAAGAACACCCGGATTGGGGAGGTCGACGGTGGACAGTACCTCTGATTCATCACCTCGCATCGCAGATACCTCGATGTGCTCGACATCATCGAGAGGGAGGCCTTCATCGGCACGGTGTCGGACATACTCGACAGCCGAAGCGCACAGGAGATCAATGAGATGCTGGCCGGGCTCAGCGTCTCCGAGGGGTACGGCGAACAGCGTTGTCGCGGTATCACCCTTGACATGGAATTCGCTCACGATCGGCATCGGGCGCTTCGGTACGGGCGAGACCGAGGCGACCGAGAGCTCCGCAGTCCGTCCAGCGCTGCGCAATGCATGAGCAGCAAATGCAACCACGGCGACGGCAATGACAACGATCAAGATCGTGACAGCAACGGTCAACAGAGTCTCCTTGAATGGTTCGTCGTGAGTGTAAAGGATTGGGACTGTCAGCAGTCGGTTGTCCGCCGTGGGACGGAGCCGAGCAGTCTGTGCTAGCCCACTTTGCGGGCTTGTGCGGCGATCTTTCGCTCTCTGCGTATCTTGCGGCGCTCTCGCTCGGAGAGTGCGCCCCAGATACCGAACTTCTCGCTCGATACAATCGCAAACTCAAGACAGTCTTCTTGCACGGAGCACTCGCGACATATCCCCTTTGCGGTGCGAGTAGATGCCCCCCGCTCAGGGAAGAAGAGATCCGGATCGGCACCACGACAGTTGGCAAAATCCTGCCATGCCATGTCGATACCTTCGGCCTGAAGGGCTTCGATCAGATTCCCGAGCACACCATCTCCTACAACCGTGTAATTACATCACTGTCATTCAAATAGGGGCGCGCGCGCCTGTCAAATGCCCTTCGCGCGATTCGCGACAAAAGTCAAGGACCTAAGAGATTGCACAGTCGATTCTCAACTATCGACAGTGACGCGAACTGGGGGATAATCAGGACACGTTCGACCAAGGATGGTTCAGTGACCACCACGAAACGAGTACCTGTCCACGACCGTCATGGATGGCGTCAATGGCTTGGAGGGTTTTTCTCCTCATCCGTCGGCCTCAAATGGCTCATGGCACTCACGGGCATCGGCCTGCTCCTTTACGTACTCGCCCACCTCATCGGAAACCTCAAGATCTTCCTCGGTGTCGATGCTCTCACCGGTGAGTACCAGATCGATCTCTATTCCGAGGCGCTCAGATCGCTCGGTGGACATCTCGTGCCCGAAGGTTCGGTCCTTCTGCTCTTCCGAATCGGGCTCGCATCGATGTTCATCATCCACATCTGGAGCTCTGTCGTGCTCACGAGACGAAATCTCGTCGCGCGCGGCGGGGATCGCTACGACCACAGGCGCCAGTACAACGAAGCGAACTATGCGAGTCGCACCATGCGGTTCGGTGGCACGATCGTGCTCTTGTTCCTGCTGTATCACCTCGCCGATCTCACCTTCGGCTACGTCAACCCGGATTTCGTGAGTGGCAACGTTTACGAGAACATGATCGCAAGCCTGTCCCAGCCGATCGTTGCGCTCTTCTACATGCTCGCAAATGTCGCACTGGCCGTGCACATCTACCACGGAGCCTGGAGTCTCTTCCAGAGCCTCGGAACGGTGAATCCGAAGTACAACGACGTGCGCAGATACCTCGCGGTTGTATTTGCCGCGGTGATCCTCGTTGGAAACCTCTCGATCCCTCTGGCCATCTGGGCCGGCTGGGTCTCCTGACCGGAAGGGGCGATCATGACCGAAAACACTTTCACGCTCGATGCGAAGATCCCGGAGGGTCCGATTCAGGATCATTGGGACAAACACAAGTTCGACACGAACCTCGTCAACCCTGCCAACAAGCGCAAGTACAAGATCATCATCGTCGGTACCGGGCTTGCAGGCGCATCGGCGGCGGCAACCCTCGGTGAGCTCGGCTACGAGGTCGAGGTATTCACGTATCACGACTCGCCACGCAGAGCACACTCCATCGCAGCTCAGGGCGGCATCAACGCAGCAAAGAACTACCCGAACGACGGTGACTCGGTCTTCAGGCTCTTCTATGACACCGTCAAGGGCGGCGACTTCCGCTCAAGAGAATCGAACGTCTACCGGCTGGCTCAGGTCTCGAACGAGATCATCGACCAGTCCGTTGCCCAGGGTGTCCCCTACGCCCGCGAATATGGTGGCCTTCTCGACAACCGCTCCTTCGGCGGAGCACAGGTGTCACGCACGTTCTATGCACGTGGCCAGACAGGCCAACAGCTCCTGCTGGGCGCATACCAGGCGCTTGCCCGCCAGATCGAGCTCGGTACCGTCACTTTGCACAACAGGGCGGAGATGCTCGACATCGTGATGAAGGACGGCAGAGCAGTGGGCGTCATCATCCGTGACCTGGTCACCGGTGACGTGACTCCGCACTCAGCCCACGCTGTGATGCTCGCAACCGGCGGGTACTCCAATGTGTACTTCCTGTCGACGAACGCAATGGCATGCAACGGCACCGCAGCCTGGAGGGCTCACCGCAAGGGTGCATTCTTTGCGAACGCATCCTTCACCCAGATCCACCCGACCTGCATCCCGGCATCAGATGAACACCAGTCGAAACTGACGCTCATGTCAGAATCGCTACGCAACGATGGCCGTATCTGGGTGCCGGCCAAGGCTGGGGACGACCGGTCACCGAATGAGATACCCGAACAGGACAGGGACTACTACCTCGAGCGACAGTACCCCGCCTTCGGGAACCTCGTGCCCCGTGACGTCGCATCAAGAGCAGCGATGCGAATGATCGATGAGAACAAGGGCATCGGGCCGCTCAAGAATGGCGTCTACCTCGACTTCACGGATTCCATAGGTCGCCTCGGAAGGGCAAAGATCGAGGAGCGGTACGGGAACCTCTTCGAGATGTATGAGCGCATCACGGATGAAGACCCGTACAGCGTTCCGATGCGCATATACCCGGCGCCCCATTACACGATGGGTGGCCTGTGGGTCGACTACAACCTGATGACGACGGTGCCGGGCCTCTACGCCCTCGGGGAAGCGAACTTCTCGGACCACGGTGCGAACCGGCTCGGTGCCTCCGCGCTCATGCAAGGTGTGGCAGACGGCTACTTCGTCATTCCGTACACCATTGGTGAGTACCTCGCCGACTGGCTGAACATCGATCCCGTCCCAACAGACGACCAAGTGTTCGCAGAAGCGGCTGATGCCGTCAACGAACGCACGGAACGGTTCCTCTCGATCAACGGAAACCGGTCCGTCGACGACTTCCACAGGGAACTGGGCAAGATCATGATCGAGTATGTCGGTCTCGCGAGGGACAGGGACGGGCTGCAGAGGGCGATCGCTGAGATCAAGGCCGTTCATGAGGAATTCTGGAAGGACCTCAAGGTCCTGGGCACCTCGGACTCGCTCAACCAGTCCCTCGAGCGTGCGGGCAGGGTCGCTGACTTCTTCGAGATCGCCGAGCTGATGGCCATCGATGCCCTCAACCGGGAGGAATCGTGTGGCGGTCACTTCAGGCTCGAGCACCAGACCGAGGACGGGGAGGCAAAACGTGACGACGAGAACTACGCATATGTCGCCGCGTGGGAGTGGAAAGGTGAGAACTGGCCCCAGACACTCCACAAGGAGCAACTCGAGTTCGAATACGTCCCCCTGAGCCAGAGGAGCTACAAGTAATGGACCTGTCACTCAGAGTCTGGCGACAGGACGGCCCGGACGCTCCAGGCGAGTTCAAGACGTACGA
>JAZFUH010000233.1:0-2314 GCA_036447125.1 Acidimicrobiia bacterium
TTGTTCGCCGATGACGACTACGTCGGGCATCGAAGCTTTTCGGCCGCATTCGATGCGCTCGAGGCCGGTGAGGTCGACCGACTCGTCGTGCCGGTCGAGAACTCGACAACAGGCTCGGTGCTGCCGGTCCTCGATCGGCTGCCTGGTGACGAGAGCCATGTTCGGTTCTCGATCCTTGCCGAACACCTCGTTGAGGTACGGCACACACTTCATGGCATTCCCGGAGCCTCCATCGAAGATGTGCGTGAGGTGCGTTCACATCCACAGGCCCTTGCCCAGGCTGAGCACGCCCTCCTCGACCTTGGTGTCGAGGTTGTCCCGACGCATGACACAGCCGGCGCCGTTCGCCAGGTCGCCGAGGCGGGCGATCCGTCCATCGCGGCCCTTGCTCCTCCCCGTGCAGGAGCGGCACATGGACTCGAGGTCCTTCTCGAGCATGTCCTGGACAAGGATCACAACACGACGCGATTCGTTGTTCTTGCGGTCGGTGACCCTGTTGTGAACGAGGACGATGACAAGACCACGATCGTGGTCACAGGTTCGCACACGCCCGGATCTCTGGCTCTCGTGCTGACCGAACTCGGACTCAGAGGAGCGAACCTGACCCGAATCGAATCGCGACCGTCAGGCGTCGCCTGGAGTTACCGTTTCTTCATCGATCTCGTGCATGCACCCGGGCCTGAAGGTCTCAAGCTTGTCCTCGATCCCCCTCCTGCGAACGCTTCATCGGTTCTGAACCTTGGGTCGTACAAGGCCGTGGTCAGCTGAGGCTGACCACACGGGGCGAGGGACATCTGTGGGCCGTGACCGTGAACCGTAATCCGAGGGTGCTACCGTTCGCGCACAGGAGGTGACGGTGGCCACGAGCACAGCCAGTTTTGGGACCGGCAAGCGGGAAGGGCATGACTCATCGGGCTACTACGGTCGGCGAATGCATGTTGCCGGCAGTGGCGGTGGTGTCGGTGAATTGGTCGATCCTCCAGCATCGGTCGTCGACCACATCTTCGAGAAGTCGTCAGAGTCGATGCACGAGATCCCTGACAACTGCGTTGCGTTGATGGTGACGTCACCCCCGTACAACGTCGGCAAGGACTACGACGAGGACCTCGACATCGATGAGTACCTTCAGCTTCTCCGCAGCATATTCAGCGAGACCTTTCGGGTTCTTGAGCCTGGCGGTCGAGCCGCCGTGAACGTCGCCAACCTTGGCCGGAAGCCATACATCCCACTGAACCAGTACGTGTCTGCGCTTCTCACCGAGATCGGGTTCGATCTGCGCGGCGAGATCATCTGGCAGAAGGCGAAGTCTGCCGGTGGATCCTGTGCATGGGGTTCGTGGCAGTCTGCGAAGAACCCCACGCTGAGAGACGTCCATGAATACATCCTCGTTGCGTCGAAAGGTTCCTACGCACGCGTCAGGAAGGGCAATGACACGATTTCAAAGGAAGAGTTCCTTGACGCCACGGTGTCCATTTGGAACATTCTCCCTGAATCGGCACGCAGGGTTGGGCACCCGGCCCCTTTCCCTGTTGAGCTTCCGCGCCGGTTGATCGAGCTCTACACGTTCGAAGGGGACCTCGTGCTCGATCCCTTCCTCGGTTCGGGGACCACGGCCGTTGCTGCCGTGGAATCCAGACGGCATTACGTCGGTTATGAACTCAGTGCCGAGTACATCGACATCGCGCAACGACGAATCCATGAAGGCCATACGGGGACGCGCTCGATCCACGTCTGAGATGGCCCCGATCGAGCGAGCTTTGCTCGCAACGGTTCCGTGGCTCGTCGGTGCTCTCGTCCTCTCGCTTCCGCTTCTCCTCGTCGATGTCGGCGGCGATCCGTTCATCGCGTTTACGGTGCAGCTCACAGTTGTTGTCGGATTCGGTCTTGTCCTCGCCAATGTGGTGGTGCGCCTCGGCACAGCCGATTGGTTCAGAGGAGCCTCGTGGAGCATCGGTGTGAGGCTCATCACCGGCGGCATCGGATTGGTTGTGCTCGTCACTGGGACAGTCGGCCTTGTGACCCTGACCTCTTCTGCTGCACTTCGGTACGACCCTTCGACGCAGTTCCTCCAGTTGATCTCCGCTCTTGACATAGCGTGGGTCGGGGCGGCGATCACGATCGGGGCGTATCGTGCGTGGGGTCGGGGTTGGGCGGTGTTCGGTGGAGCGGTGATAGGCGTTGTCTGTGTCTGGTCGATCTGGAGCTACCTCGGCCACGTCGGGTTCGGACCGAACGGTGAATGGATAGTGTCGGCTCCAGACCTGATGCGCTTTGTGCTTCCCTATGACACGGTTGCAGCGATCGTGGCAGTGTC
>JAZFUH010000234.1:0-7973 GCA_036447125.1 Acidimicrobiia bacterium
CCGCCTGTCGATGTTCCCGGTACCGCTTGGTCCATCTTTCGCTCCTGGGATCTCGCGCCGCCGACGCCCTCCCTCCAGCCGTCCAGTCGTGGCATCACCGGGCTTCCCACGTTCCTCGCCTCGCCACCACCGCAGGACATCAACCACTCGGAGATCCTGCCGGATGGCCGTCCTCTCAGAGTGAGAGCCCACGTCGCGGAACTCAGTGTCGACTGGGGTGACGGAGCGTTCAACACCCACGACCCCTCCGGCGCACGGCTGTACCCGTCAGGCTCGGTGACCCACACGTACACGACTAAGACGTGCCCTCCCGAGTACAGGCTGCAGCACCCCTCCGGCGGTCTCTGCCACCGGACGCTCGAGTACTACACGATCACAGCCATCTATCGATGGGTCGGGGAGTACGACGTCGGAGCGGGGTGGGTGCAACTCGGCACGCTCGATCGTACGGCGTCTCTGCCATACGACATCGACGAGCTGCGCGGTGTACCCGTTCAGGTTCCGTAGGGGGCACCCTTCTCTGCGCACCTGCGGGACGCTCGGTCGGCTGTTGAGAATCGCTGACTCTGGGCTTTACTAATCTCTGTTTCACAGAGCACACGATCTGAGGAGCTTGAAATGCGTATCGAACGTGACTCGATGGGCGAGGTACAGGTCCCCGCGGACGCCTACTACGGCGCCTCCACACAACGAGCGGTTGAGAACTTCCCGATCTCGGACCTCAGATTCGGAAAGCGGTTCATCTGGGCCCTCGGGCTCATCAAGGGCTCTGCAGCCGAGATGAACAAGTCGATGGGACATGTCGAGGCCGACAAAGCCGATGCGATCATCGCGGCGGCCGAAGAAGTCATGGATGGCAAGTACGACGATCAGTTCGTCGTTGACATCTTCCAGACCGGCTCGGGTACCTCGACGAATATGAACATCAATGAGGTGCTCTCCAACAGGGCATCCGAGATGCTCGGAGGCGAACTCGGCTCAAAGCTCGTCCATCCGAATGACGACGTGAACACGGGCCAGTCCTCCAACGATGTGATCCCGACAGCAATGCACGTTGCCGCGGTTGCTGCGATCGAGGAGGACCTCCTCCCCGCCCTCACAAATCTCAAGGCCGGCCTCGACGCAAAGGCCGTGGAGTTCGACGACGTGCTCAAGTCCGGTCGGACCCACCTCCAGGATGCGACACCCGTGCGTCTCGGCCAGGAGTTCTCTGGCTATGCAGCCCAGATCGGTAAGGGAATCGAGCGGGTGACCGCAGTCCTCCCCGAGCTTCGGGAACTCGCCCTCGGTGGCACCGCCGTCGGCACGGGGATCAATGCTCCCGCCGGATTCGCAGCCGGCACGATCGAGATCATGAACCGCCGTTCCGGCTTCGACTTCCGCGAGGCGGACAACCACTTCGAGGCCCAGGCGGCAAAGGACGCATACGTCAATGCCTCAGGGGTGCTCAAGACCGTTGCCACCTCGATGTTCAAGATCGTCAACGATCTGCGTTGGCTCTCGTCCGGCCCGCGCAATGGCATCGGTGAGATCTCGCTGCCGTCGCTCCAGCCCGGCTCATCGATCATGCCGGGCAAGGTCAACCCCGTGATCCCTGAGGCCGTGATGATGATCGTTGCCCGTGTCTATGGGAACGACACCACGATCACCTGGGGCGGTGCGAACGGCAACTTCGAGCTCAACGTGATGATGCCGATCATGGCCCACGCGATGCTCGAGTCGATCGAGCTTCTTGCTTCTGGAGCCCGCGTCCTCAAGGAAATGACGGTCGATGGCATCACGGCGAATGAGGAGAGGGCGGCGTGGCTGCTCGATCAGAACGCGATCGTTGCGACATCACTCGTTCCGCATATCGGCTACGACAAGGTCTCCGAGGTGATCAAGAAGGCGTTCAGCGAGAGCCGTGGCGTCCGCGAGGTTGCGCTCGAGATGGAAGTGCTTCCAGAGGATGAGCTGGATGCGGCACTTGACGTTCGCCCAATGACAGAGGGTGGCTGAGCAGTCAACTCCCGCTCTCTACTCGGAGCTTGAGGGCCTGGTTCATCTCTTCGAATCCCCGCGTGGTGGACTTGCGGATCGCCGCTATCACGAGGGGAGCGAGGATGCCTGAGAACTCCTCGTAATGATGGAAACGAGTCCCGGTCTCCGTCGCGACGAGATCGAACTGGTGACGACCGTCGAATACGCCCTTGAAACCCATCGATCCGAGCCATGCAAAGCGTGTCGGTGCATCGTATTCCTGCACGATGGGGGACACTTTCATCGGCTTTTTGCCCGTGGCGCCCAGCATGGCGACCAGTTGCTCGCCCACTGCGGGTGTGCCATCGAGCGAGCGCACGAAGGGGTTCCACTCCCCGTACTTCGCAAAGTCCATCAATACGTTCCAGACATCCTGTGGCGGTGCATCGATGTCGACGACGGTTCTGATTTCTCGCATGGCCACTCCTCGACGCGATCTACGTAGCTGCTACTTGATCCAGGGCATCGGCGAGCGTGGCCCATGCCAGGTCTGCGCACTTGATTCGTACGGGGAACTTGCGGACGCCCTGAAGGGCTTCGAGGTCCCCGAGCACCGAACCGGGACGATCAGGGTCGACCGGGTTGTCCCCCTCCTCGATGCTCATCATCTGCTTGAACTTGTGGATGATGTCCCGGACGTCCTCGATGGGCATACCGATGATCTTGTCCATCATCATCGACCCGGAGGCCTGGCTGATCGAGCAGCCCTGACCACGCATTGCAGCGTCTGAAATGACTCCGTCTGTGATGGCAACGTCGAGGAAGAACTCGTCTCCGCAAGAAGGGTTGCTTCCCTCTGCATGAATGTGATCACCACGCAACGTCCCCTGCTTGCGTGGGTTGCGATAGTGATCGAGGATCACCTCTCGGTACAGATCATCAAGATTTGTCATGCCAGACCAAAGAGCTTACGGGCCTTGTGGAGTGACACGACGAGCGCATCGACCTCCTCGGGAACGTTGTACAAATAGAACGACGCCCTTGCGGTTGCAGGGACGTCGAGGTATTTCATGAGCGGCTTTGCACAGTGATGTCCAGCGCGCACCGCTATGCCGTCCTGGTCCAGGATGGTCGCGATGTCGTGTGGGTGAACGTCCCCGAGCTCGAAACTCACGGCACCACCGCGCAGGGTCACATCCTTCGGTCCGTAGATCGTCAGATCCGGGATCTCAGACAACTGCTCCAATGCATAGGCGGTCAATTCGCGCTCGTGGGCAGCAATGGCTTCCATGCCGACCGCCTCGAGATAGTCGACCGCAGCCCCGAAGCCAACGGACTCGGCAATGGGCGGCGTCCCAGCTTCGAACTTGTGTGGAACCGGTGCCCAGGTGGATTCGTGACGATCGACGGTGTTGATCATCTCGCCACCTCCTTCGGTCGGCTCCATCTCTTCGAGTCGCTCAGCCCTGCCCCAGAGCGCTCCGATGCCTGTCGGTCCGAGCATCTTGTGAGCAGAGAATGCGAGAAAGTCGACCCCGAGAGTCGAAACGTCGACAGGCGTGTGTGGCACGAGCTGGGCACCGTCGAGTACGGACAACGCGCCAACCGACCTTGCGGCCTCGGAGAGCACGTCGATGGGACCGAGCGCACCTGTGACATTCGACATTCCGGAGAACGCGATCACTTTCACCTTGTCGCTCAGGATGCTTTCGAGTCCGCTCGTGTCGACCGTGTAGTCCTCGTTCAGCTCGAGATAGACGAGTTCTGCCCCGGTGTGGCGCGCTATGAGCTGCCACGGGACGATGTTCGCGTGATGCTCCATGATTGTGACAATGATCCTGTCGCCGGCGCTCAGATGGTTCAGGCCCCAGCCATACGCAATGTGGTTGATGGAGGTTGTGGTGCCGCGAGTGAACACGAGCTCACCGGCCTGGGCACCGATGAACCGAGCGACCTTGCCCCTGGCGTCTTCGTACATCTCGGTCGCTTCCCCGGCAAGGGTGTGTGCGCCACGATGCACGTTCGAATTGTGGAATCTGTAGTAGCCGTCCATTGCGTCCAGAACTGATCGAGGTTTCTGGGTTGTCGCGGCAGAATCCAGATAGATGAGCTGATGCCCGTTGATCTCGCGTTCAAGGATCGGAAAGTCGGCGCGGAGGGCACGCAGATCCGTCACCCCGCGACTGCTTCGGTTCGATAGCTGTCGTATCCGTCCTCTTCGATCATGTCGGCGAGCGCCGCCTCTCCGGATTCGACGATTCGGCCATCGATGAACACGTGCACGACGTCAGGAGTGATGTAGTCGAGCATTCGCTGATAGTGGGTGATGATGAGGAACCCGCGCTTGTCATCCCGCATGCGTTCGACACCTTCAGCAACGATCTTGAGGGCATCGATGTCAAGGCCAGAGTCGGTCTCGTCGAGTACGGCGAAATCCGGCTCGAGGACGGTCATCTGGAGGATCTCGTTGCGCTTGCGCTCGCCGCCTGAGAATCCCTCGTTGAGAAAGCGGTCTGCAAAGGATGATTCCATCCCAAGCTCACGCATCGCGTCCATCACCTTGAGCCTGAGCTCGAGAACCGTGTAGTCAGTGCCTGTTCGGTTCGAAAGCGCCGCGCGGAGAAAGTTGACGACCGAAACGCCGGGGATCTCCTCCGGATATTGGAATCCGAGAAACATTCCCGCCTGACCTCGCACCTCTGGCTTGGCCGTCGTTATGTCCTCACCCTTGTAGGTGATCGTTCCCTTGGTCACGAGGTATGAGGGATGACCGAGAAGCACATTCGCGAGTGTTGACTTCCCCGATCCGTTTGGCCCCATGATTGCGTGGGTCTCCCCAGGGTTGATGGTCAACGTGACACCTTTGAGGATCTCGACGCCTTCCACCGACGCGTGGATGTCGTCGATGACGAGGAGGGGAGTTTCAACCATGACCATGATGTTAATGCATCCGACGGCCGTAGTCGGATGCCGGTTTGCGGTTCACGGTCTACGGTTCACGGTCTACGGTTCACGGTCTACGGTTCACGCCTCGCAGCGCGTTGAACACCAGTTCCATGCGGTCCAGATCGACGTCCTCGAGAGACGAGAATTCCTGGACGTAGTAGCGGCCGACGCCGACCTCGGCGAGGCGCTCTATCGCCTCGTGTGCATGTTCCGGTGTGCCGTGGGGGATGTTGCGCTCATCGAGGAACGCCGAATACTCGTCGGGGGAGAGGTCCTTCTTTGCGCCCCGCTCGGACAGCACCTCGAGGTGTGCAGCCTCGTCCTCGTAGACGAATCCCGGTCCTGCCACAGAGATGAGGATCTCATCAGGGTTCCGATCAGCTCTCGTTGCTGCGTCGCGCATCACACCCAGGCGTTGCGCGATCGTTTCTGTGTCCGTTACGAACATGTTGTACTCGTCTGCGAACCGGCCTGCAAGGGTTGGCGTCCTGCGCTTGCCTGATCCGCCGACGACGATCCCCAACCTGTCGGACGCTGCCGGGGATACCTCGGGTGCATGGAGCGAGTAATACTCGCCTTCGATGGTCCCGCCGCCGTTGAAGACCGTTCGGATGTAGGCAAGGGCCTCAGCCAATCGATCGAACCGCTCGCCGAGCGGCGGGAGGTCCATGCCAAAGGCCTCGTGCTCAGACTCCATCCAACCTGTGCCGACACCGAGCGTGAAGCGGCCACCGGAGATCTCATCGAGCGTTGTTGCTGCCTTCGCCATCACTGCGGGGTGACGAAAGGTTATGGGTGAGACGAGGGTGATGAGCCTGATCGAATCCGTCTCCGACGCGACACCTGCGAGTGAAACCATTGCATCGGTCGCATGGGCGGACGTCTCACCGTGGAGATAGTGGTCCGACCTGGCAAAAGCGTCGAGGCCCATGTCCTCTGCCCACCGGGCAAGCTCGACGAGTCGCTGGTAGCTGCCACCGAGCTGTGGTTCAACGAAGAGGCCGAGTTCCATGTTGTTCTCTCCTTGTTACCAGCCGCGTTCGATCCAGGCTGGCAGTTGAGGCCGTTCCGTGCCGATCGTCGTGCCAGCACCGTGTCCGGGCAACACGACGGTGTCGTCGGGGAGTGCGAACAGTTTCGACTCGATCGACCTGATGATGGTATCGAACGAGCTGTGGTCGAAACGCGTTGCGCCCGGACCGCCGGGAAAAAGGGTGTCACCGGTGAGCACGACCCCGTCGAGGGCGATGCACACCGACCCAGGCGTGTGACCGGGCGTATGGACAATTTGCGCGATGACCTCACCGATAGCCAGCTTCCCCTCAACCAGCGGCACATCGGGCGTCTTGCCTGCGATCCCTACATCGGCAGTGTGCAACATGAACGGCACTCCGAGGTCGTCCGTCACCTCAGGGATCGCTCCGTGGTGATCCCAGTGGCCGTGAGTGGTTGCCACTGCCGTGACTTCGGTGCCGTCTGCCATTGCAACGATGCGATCGACATCGCCTGCGGCGTCGACGATCAGCGACGCTGCGGTCTCCCTGCAGGTGATCAGATAGATGTTGTTCTCGATCGGTGGCGCAACGATGCACCTCACCGTGAAGCCGTCGCCTTCGAAGACAATCCCCACAGTCGACCTACTTCTCGAGACTATTGAGGAACTCCTCGAGCTGAGCGTCGGTCAGCTCGCCTGCGGAACGGAGAGCCACCGTGCCATCCGCGTTGAGGAATACCCAGTACGGGAATCCACCCCTGCCATAGGCGCTCAATGCGCTATTTGCCTTGTCGTCGACGACGATTGGTACGGTCCAGCCTTCGCGGACCAGCCACTCCGATGCTGGGTGGTTGGGTTGTGCAGAGTTGGCGGCGGTGGACACCGAATAGAGATCGACTCCATCAACGCCGCCACCGCTGTCGAGCCATTGTTGGACCCGTGGCACCTCTCGCTGGCAGAACTGACACCAGTGAGCGAGGAACACGATGCCCTTGGCCGTTCCGTCGTTGGTGATCGACACGTCGTTGCCGGTGTAGTCCTGGCCGAATATGTCCGGGGCGACAAGTCCGGTGGCCGAGGTGTCAACCGAGACCTGGTCCGGCATCGGTGGTAGGGATGTGCCGTTGAGCTCTGGTGATCCGTACTCGGCGCCGATCTCTTCGTTGCCGAACATGACCGCTGCGATGAGCAGGAGTACGACGAGTCCGCCGACTACCCCGATGATGATGCCGGTCCGGGATCCCGATGATGAATTGCTGGCCATTGTTGTGCCTCGTCTGTCGGTTGATCTTCGGAGTGTGCTAGGCGGATGTTGCCACGGTGCGAGAGCTATTGACTCGGTTTGCCCACAGCAACACGAGGATGAGGGCGAAGGCGGACAAAGCCATGTATGGGATCGTCACGAATCCGAATTCTTTGATGTACGGTGCGGAACACGGCGGGCCGACTGCGGCGCACGCGCCGGAGTCAAGGCTGGGGAAGGCCTGCATCAGGCGGTGCCAGATTGCCACGCCGAGTCCGATCACGGCCAGCACTGCTGCATAGAGCCTGATGCCGTTGTCCTTCCGCCACGCCGCTATGGGCAGCATGATCGCGATTGGGTACATTGCGATTCGCTGGAACCAGCACAGCTTGCATGGGATGAGATGCGCGATCTCGGACAGGTACAAACTGCCAAGCATCGCTGCGATTGCCACTCCACCCGCGAGCCACAGCGTGACGCCTCGAAGGAATTCGAAGGGACTCTCACGCTTGTTGCGTCCCACAATCCCGATGCCGATCAGAGCGATCGTCATCACGTTTGCAGCGATCGCTCCCAGAGCGAAGAAGAGCTTCATGGTTTCGAAGGGCATCTGGCTCCTACTCTGCTCAACCCTCAGACGCTACCAGCGGCTCGGACATATCCGGCAACCGTCCTACCCTTCGTGACATGAATGGACCGCTCTTCTTCGCCGTGATGATGGCGCTCGTACTCGCCTTTGGCATCGCGATGTTCTGGCAGGAATCGCGCCGGATGCAGCACGCCGAAGCGATCTACGGGGTGGAGGATTCGATCGAGTTCATATGGGATGGC
>JAZFUH010000235.1:0-2712 GCA_036447125.1 Acidimicrobiia bacterium
CTCTGTCTGCCAATCGAGTTCCGATGCGCGCTCTTGGATCGTCGAGGTCACTGATCCAAGCGACTCGGCGATGCTGTCGATGCCCCATTCGGCTATCTGATCCATTGCCGCGTTCGCCATTGCCACACCGATGAAGTTTGATCGCTCCCCCATGTCGAAGCGACGGGCCCCGAGTTTGTATGACTCGTTGTAATCGACAAGCCCGGCGAAGTTTTCCGCATCTCTTCGAGCGATCCAGCCCTCTTCCAACGGCACACCAGCTCTGTGCTCCTTTGCAACCCAGAGATAGCCGAGACCGTAGAAACCCAGTTGCCACTTGTATCCGACGGTCGCAACGAAGTCCGGCTTGACCGTCCTGACGTCAAGCGGCATTGCTCCGAAGGACTGACTGGCGTCGACGACGAGTGCTGCGCCCACCGACCGAACCGCCTCGCCGATCCGGACGAGATCGACATAGCTTCCGTCGGTCCAATGGCAATTCGGGACGGCGACCACTGCAGTGCGCTCGTCGATGGCTGCGAGGAGGCCAGAAGTCCACCCATCCGGGGTCTTTTTCACAGTGACGAGCTCGCCGCCTTGACGCTCAACCTTCTTTCGCCATGGATAGATGTTGGAAGGGAACTGCTCCTCGAGCACGACTACGGCGCGTCCATCCCCGACTGCAAGGTTCGCTGCAGCCACTCCGATGCCATACGAAATGGCCGGTATCAGCGCAACGCCTTCAGCATCATCTCCCAGGAGTCCGCCAACGGTCGATCGGAGATGCTCCACAGGTTCGAAGAATCTCGCTGCGTCGACGTCCCAGGGAGTTGCGGTGAGGTCGATCGCGTCGCGCCCCGCATCCGTCACTTCCTTCAATCGAGGCCCGAAATATGCCGAGTTCAGATACGCGACATCTTCAGAAACGTCGAACAGGTGGCGCTGATTGCTGAGCATCAGCCCAGCCTAGTTTCCGCGCGGCAGACGACAGCCCAGCTTCGAGCCGTAAACCGAAGCGCCCCCGGTTTGGGGGCGCTTCTCTCACTACTTCTTGCGCTTGTGCCTGTTGGCCTTGAGCCGCTTGCGGTATTTATGCTTGCTCATCTTCTTGCGACGCTTCTTGACTACAGAACCCATGCAGGTGATCCTCATTTGTGAAATCGGGGTGTGGCTGCCCGGGACATCCGCCAGAGGGCCGCGCTCGACAGAAGCATAGGCGGATTCCGGAGTTGATGACGGTCGTCTGTGGCCGTCTCATCGTTATCATCCCTGGATGCGCCCAATCATCGGCATCACCGCACGGCCCCAGAACGTCGCTGCAGCGAAGAACGAGTTGCTCGGCTATCTCACCACCCATACCTACACCGACAGTGTTCTACGCGGCGGCGGCATCCCTGTGTTGCTCCTCCCCGTCGAGCCTGACCTCATCGATCCCATCCTCGATCGCATTGATGGAGTGGTGCTGACCGGAGGAGGTGACATCGCTCCGGAGCGTTACGGGGCCGAGCGACACGACGCGGTGCGCATGGTGAACCGCGAACGTGACGAGTTCGAGCTCAGCCTTGTCACGAAGGCCTACGAACGCAAGATGCCGATGCTTGCGATCTGCAGGGGAAACCAGGTCGTGAACGTTGCCTTCGGCGGAACATTGATACAGGATCTCCCTTCTCACAGCGATGCCCACGGCCATGACATCTCCGGAGAGGGGGCATACGAACCGCATTCCCAGGCTCTGGTTGAGGAGGGTTCGAAGATCGCATCGATCTTCGGCGCGGGTCTCCACGGGATCAACTCGATCCATCATCAAGCCATCGAGGAGCTCGGCGTGGGTCTCAAGGTCGTCGCGTCCGCTCCTGATGGAACGGTCGAGGCGCTCGAACACGAGGACAAGGCATGGGATCTGCTCTCGGTCCAATGGCATCCCGAGTATCTCGGTGTACGCGACCACGGTGACTCCCATGATCTGTTCACAGCCTTCGTCGACTCCGCCGCAAAGTACGCAGCGAACTCCTGAACACGTGACAGGCAGCACGAACATCCTCTTTGTCTGCACAGGCAACATCTGTCGATCACCCCTGGCTGAAGTCATCGCCAGATCGGTGTTCGGCGATGGACAGCTCACATTCTCGAGTGCCGGCACGCAGGCCGGTGCAGGGGACGCTGCGACCTCGAACATGCAGGTTGTCGCGTCAGAGCACGAGTTCGACCTGTCAGGCCACAGGGCGACGCCGCTTGACCAATGCCCCCGGCCAGACCTGATCTTTGGCATGGAGCAGCATCACCTGATTGCAGCAAGAGAACAGTTCCCCGACCTCGATGTCTCGAGGATCAGCCTTCTCGACCATCCAAACGCGATCGACGACCCATACGGTCTCAACATCGAGGATTACCGCATCACCGCAAACCGCATGATCGCCGTCCTGGACTCTCTCGACCTCACAATGCTCAGATAAGGCCTTCGTAGTCGGGCTTCAGCTCGAGTACCTCGCCCGACATACCCAGGACACCGCCCATGGCTCCTATCACACGTCCGCGATCATCGCTGGTTGTGAACGCCAGCACGCTCGGCCCCGCACCGGACCAGCATGCGTGGGCGGCACCGGCCTTTCGCGCCGCATCGATCAGATCGCCGGAGATGGGCGAGAGCTCGGCCCTGGGCGCCTCGTGTATTTCGTCGCCACCGGCATGGCTGAGCGCTTCGACGTCGCCATCGACGAGACCGCCGATCAGGAA
>JAZFUH010000236.1:0-5505 GCA_036447125.1 Acidimicrobiia bacterium
GTCATCGTGCCAACCGGGGCCAAAGGCGGCTTCGTGATCAAACGTCCCGCGGAGGCGGGGCGTCCGACGTATGACGAGGTGAAGGACGGATACGAGGTCTTCATTCGGGGTTTGTTGGACATGACGGACAACTTCGTCGAGGGAGTAGTGATCCCGCCTCCAGACGTTGTTCGTCACGACGGCGACGACCCGTACTTCGTCGTTGCAGCAGACAAAGGAACGGCGTCTTTCTCCGATACAGCCAATGAGATCGCACGCAGCTACAAGTTCTGGCTCGATGACGCGTTCGCCTCAGGCGGATCCGCCGGATACGACCACAAGGCGCTGGGCATCACCGCCCGCGGAGCATGGGAGTCCGTGCGAAGACACTTCCTCGATCTCGGTGTGAACGTTGACAACGATGTGATAACAGCTGTCGGCATCGGTGACATGTCAGGTGATGTGTTCGGCAACGGCATGCTGATATCGAAGCATCTGAAGCTCCTTGCCGCCTTCGATCACCGGCACATCTTCATCGACCCCGATCCGAATCCGGGCACATCGTGGACCGAACGCCGTCGTGTCTCGGCACTTGGCCGGTCGAGCTGGGCCGACTACGACCCTGCATTGATCTCGGAAGGCGGGGGAGTCTTTGAACGGACGGCCAAGAGCGTCGCGTTGACACCCCAGATTCGAGGGCTGCTCGACACGGACGCTGAGGAACTCACACCGAACGAGCTGATCCGATTGGTGCTCAAGGCTCCGGTGGATCTGCTGTGGAACGGCGGAATCGGCACCTATGTGAAGGCCCGGAGTGAGTCAGACGATGTGGTCCAGGATCGCTCGAACGATGCGGTGAGGGTGAATGGCCGCGATCTGCGGTGTCGCGTCCTCGGAGAGGGGGGGAACCTCGGTTGTACTCAGCTCGGACGAATCGAATTCGAGCGCAGGGGTGGGCACGTGTTCGCCGACTTCATCGACAACTCGGGTGGCGTGCATGCATCTGATCGCGAGGTGAACCTCAAGGTCCTGATGGGTATCTCGGTGGCGAAAGGTCAGATGGATCGTCCTGAGCGCGATCAGATCATCGCATCCGTTTCGGATGATGTCGTGAAGGCCATTCTCTACGACAACTTTCTCCAGGCCCAGATCATCTCCCAGGAGCGCACGTCCTCACATCGCACGATCGAAGCGTATATGGACCTCATGGATCGGCTGGAGCGAGAGGGCATCCTCGACCGGGAACTCGAGTTCCTGCCGAACAATGAGGATCTTACGCAGCGGTCCCGTGAGGGGAGACCGATGACGGGTCCTGAGATCGCTGTGCTGCTTGCATACGCAAAGCGGAGCCTCACCGAGCACATCTCCCTGTCGACTCTCCCGGATGACCCTCATTTCGAGTCAGATCTCTTCGGGTACTTCCCGCCCTCGATCGCGGAGCGATTCTCCGATGAGATCAAGGTACACCCGCTCAGACGGGAACTTATCTCGACCATCGTCGCGAATCAGGTCCTGAATTCTCAAGGGAGCACGTTCTATTCGCGAATGCGAACTGTCACGGGTGCGTCGGCTTCGATGATCGTCCGCGCATATCGGGTCGCCAGGGCGGTGACTGCGGCACAGAAGCGGTGGGCCGACATCGAAGCGCTTGCCAGCAGGCTCGATCCAGGGATTGCGAATCGCATGATGCAGGACGTTGACGATCTTGTGTCCTACGTTGCTCGCTGGTATCTCATCAATCCCAATGATCGCTCGATCGATGAGGAGATCGAGAGGGCTGCAGGCGACTTCTCTGCGTTGTCAGATGGGTTCCCCTCCATGCCACCGGTTGGTTGGCATGAACCCTATGTCGCGGTCATCGCCGAGCTCGAGGCCGAGGGAGTGCCGCGAGACCTTGCCGTGCGCCATGCCTATCAGCGCGCCTTGAGACGCGGGCCGGACATCGTCGATATCGCCCACCGGTTTGGGCGTGACGTCCTTGATATCGCATCCTTGTACTCCCAGGCCAGCCACGTGTTCCGGATCGGCTGGCTTGATCGCCAGGTCAGAAGACTCCCGGGGGCCACGGCCTTCGACCGGTTGGCGATCGAAGCGGTGAGGGATGACCTTCAGGGTCTTCGTCGTGACGTGGTCTCAAGGGTGCTCGAAGAAGCCGACGGTTCGATCGACGGACTCATTCTCTCATCTCCAAGACTCGTGCCGAGGATCGATCGTTGGTACGCATGGCTATCGCGTGACGGTATCGAGGATGTGTCCGCAGCGATGATCGCAACCAGAAGACTGAGTCAGCTACTGGTCGGACGCTGAGCGCGCTCCTTGCAGCCATCGGCCTGCGGTCCGGTATTTCCGTGCTCCGTTTTCGCACATTCTGATAGACAAACGAACGTTCGTTTGTTATGTTTGCGGTCCCAACAAGACGAACGCACGGAGGGAGTGTCGTGAACGCGCCCAATGGACTCGAAGAGCGACAGGAGAAGTTCGATTCCATCATCGAAGCCGATGAGAAGATCGAGCCAAGGGACTGGATGCCGGACGGATATCGAAAGACGGTGATCCGCCAGATGGCACAACATGCACACTCAGAGGTCATCGGGATGCAACCCGAGGCGAACTGGATCGCAAGGGCGCCGACGCTTCTGCGAAAGCAGATCCTGATCGCAAAGGTTCAGGACGAGGCCGGGCACGGGCTCTATCTCTACTCTGCAACCGAAACACTTGGTGTATCGAGGGACGAACTCCAGGAGCTCCTTCACACCGGCAAGCAGAAGTACTCGTCTATCTTCAACTACCCGACGCTGAGCTGGGCAGACATCGGCGCCATAGGATGGCTCGTCGACGGTGCAGCCATCGTGAACCAGATCGTCCTTCAGGGCACCTCCTACGGACCGTACTCACGGGCGATGGTGAAGATCTGCAAGGAGGAGAGCTTCCACGCACGTCAGGGTTACAGCATAATGATGGCTCTTGCCGGTGGCTCTGACACCCAGCGAGCGATGTGCCAGGACGCTCTCGATCGCTGGTGGTGGCCTGCGCTGATGATGTTCGGGCCCCACGATTCCGAGTCTGCTCACACGGCAGAGTCAATGGCATGGAGGATCAAGCGCAAGACCAACGACGAGATGCGTCAGATGTTCATCGACCAGACCGTCCCACAGGCGAAGTACCTCGGAATGACGATCCCCGATCCTGAACTCGAGTTCGACGAAGACACCGGCCATTGGAACATCGGGCGGATCGACTGGGAGGAGTTCTGGGCGACGATCAAGGGTGACGGTCGCCTGAGCCGTGAGCGGATCGCCCACAAGGTCAAGGCCTGGGAGGACGGCGCGTGGGTCCGTGCCGGCGCAACTGCATATGCAGCCAAGCAGAGCAAGAAGCTTGGCAGGAGCGCCTGAGGAGGAGTCACATGAGCTATGAAGTACCCGTTGCCCCGGGCGACGAGCCACAAGACGTTCAGTTCGGCGGCGGAACCGATCACGGTTCCCCTCTATGGGAGGTGTTCGTCCGAGCAAAGAGGGGCCTGAACCACTCCCACGTCGGCTCTCTGCATGCCCCTGACGCCGAGACTGCCATCCAGAATGCCCGTGACGCCTACACCCGCCGCGCCGAAGGCGTGAGCGTGTGGGTGGTTCCCTCGACCGAGATCGTTGCGTCTGATGACGCTGACTCGATGTTCGAGCCCTTTGAGCACGTGCCATACCGGCATCCGACGTTCTACGAGATACCCGATGAGGTTGGTCAGCTGTGAATACGGTTACGACACACGATGCGCTCGCCACCTACATCGTCCGCCATGGCGATGACAACGTGGTGATGGGTCAGCGACTTGCCGAGTACGTGTCGCGTGCCCCTGAACTCGAAGAGGACCTCGCAGTGTCGAATCTTGCCCTGGACCACATCGGTGTTGCAGACCATCTGTTCACCTACGCCGCAAAGATTGAGAGTGGAGATCGAAGCGGTGACGACCTTGTGATGTTCCGAGCGGAACGTGAGTACACGAATCTGTTGCTTGTCGAGCAGCCACAGCACGGGTTTGGTGATGTGATGGCTCGCCAGTTCCTCTTTGATGCCTATCAACTCCCTCTCTGGGAAGCGCTCTCCGGCTCGATCGATGACACGATTGCTGGGATCGCGCAGCGAGCGGCCAAGGAATCGACGTACCACCTGCGCCACTCCTCAGGGTGGGTGATCCGTCTCGGTGACGGAACCGATGAGAGCCACGATCGTCTGCAGAAGGCGATCGACGGAATGTGGCGCTTTACCGCTGAGATGTTCGAAGCCGACGATCTCGATCGGGAGATGGCATCTCAGGGCATCGGTGTGGATCCGTCGACCCTCTCAGATTCGTGGGAAGTCAAGATCGGTTCCGTACTCGAGGAGGCAACGCTCACTCGTCCGGCGGATCCGTTCCAGGCGTCGGGCGGACGCACAGGAATGCACACCGAGCACCTCGGTCCGATGCTCGCCGAGATGCAGTGGCTTCAGCGTGCCAATCCGGGGCTGTCATGGTGATCGCCGAGACGTCGCGTGTTGAGCATGTGCGTGACCTGCTTGACCGTGTCGTCGACCCGGACATCCCATTCCTGACGATCTCGGACATTGCGATCCTGCGTGATGTTGAGATCACCGACTCGGGAGCGGTAACGGTGACGATCACTCCTACGTACTCAGGATGCCCTGCCATGGCAACCATCACATCTGACATTCACACGGTTCTTGCCGAGGGCGGATTCGGTGATGTCACCGTTGACACCGTGTACACCCCGGCGTGGACGACGGAGTGGATGTCAAATGACGCAAAGCAAAAACTCGCACAGAACCGGATCGCACCACCAGATTCGGTGCTCGCCGTGGTCCCTGAGGTGTTGTGCCCCTTGTGCTCTTCCGGCGAGATCAACACCATCTCCGAGTTCGGCTCAACGGCATGCAAATCCTTGATGGTGTGCACAGATTGTGGAGAACCCTTCGACTACCTCAAGGCGATCTGATGCTCGGTGCGGAGTTCCACAAGCTCTCGGTCGCATCAGTTGAGCCGATCACCGATGAGGCAGTCCGCGTGACGTTCGACGTTCCTGGGGGACTTGCAGCAGGCTTTGCACACATCCCCGGTCAGCATGTCATCGTCAGGACGACGATCAGGGGCGAGACGATACGGAGAAGCTACTCGATCTGCTCGAGGGCAGGTTCGGGATCGCTGCAGATAGGCATAAAACATCTTCCCGGCGGCATGTTCTCGTCATTCGCAAATACCGAACTCCGGGCAGGTGACGTGATAGATGTCACCCCACCGACGGGCGAGTTCACCGTCGCGATAGAACCGGGGAGCAACCGCCATCACATAGCGATCGTCGCAGGCAGCGGCATCACTCCCGTGTTGTCCATGATCGAATCCGTTCTCGCCGACGAACCCGAAAGCCGGTTCACCCTCGTGTATGGCAACAAGGATGGGCGCTCGGTCATGTTCCTTGACGACCTCGACAGGCTCAAGAATCGCCACACCGGACGGTTCGTGCTCTTCAACATCCT
>JAZFUH010000237.1:0-2108 GCA_036447125.1 Acidimicrobiia bacterium
GGCTGCGGCCATGATCTCGTCGAATGGTTCGCCGCCGGACGCGATCGTGGGACGGGCATCGACGATGTGCGCAGTGCAGGTGATTTCGACGGTCCATTCTGTCGGTCCCTCTTCGCCCGTTTCCCAGCGGAACTGGCCGGGCCGGGTCGCTTCGAGCTGATAGCGCAGAGGTGTCGGTGCGTGGTCGTTCACCAGCCGAACAGTGTCGCCAGCGGCGAGGTCGTCGAGTACGGCGAAGATCTGGTCGTGGCGAACAGCCGGTGGAATCTCGCGGGCGTCAAGTATCTGCATGGTGTTTCTCTCCTTGGTTGGTCGGTGTTTCGTCACCGCGAGGGTGAAGGGGATCCGATTCGTTCGAGCGCTGTGGGCTCAATGCGGTCGGGTGTCCACGGTGGGTCCCAAACGAGATCGACATGCACGTCATCGATGCGATTCCCGAGATGTGCTTGGACTGCTTGTGCTGCCGCGGCAGGGAACATCTCTGACACCGGGCATCCGGGAGTCGTCAACGTCATCTCGATGTGCACGCGGTCCTCGATGATCGTGATGCCATAAACGAGCCCAAGCGAGACCACATCGATACCAAGTTCGGGATCGATGACTGTCCGAAGAGCGTCGCGCACCTCTTCCTCGTCCACCGGTTTGGCGCTCTCGGAATCGGGTGTTGTCACCATGGACATTGAGCGTGCTCCTCTGTCTGAGATACGACCTCCGATCGGTCAAGCATCTCTCGCGCCGTGACAGGTGGCTTGATCGAGCCTGTTGCGATCGTCGGTAATTCTACTGTATGATAGAATTAATATAAATGGGAGATTTCGTCGATCCAACGTGTTGGGGGTGAATGTTGACAGACAAGCTCTTGGACCAGGCACGAGCCCTCGGTGATCCAACCCGGAACAGGATCTACCGCTACATCGATGAGGCTGAAGCTCCTGTCGGCGTTGCGGAACTCACCGATCTTCTCGAGTGCAACCACAACGCCGTGCGTCAGCATCTCCGGAAGCTGAGAGAAGCCAGCCTCATCGCCGAACTCAGGGAGAAGCGGGCGCGCCCGGGCAGGCCGCGACTGCTGTATGTCGTCCGAACCGACTCCGGTGAGCGATGGCGTCGCGGGAGTAGTGCATACCAACGTTTGGCAATCATGCTTCTCGATCTCCATCGGACAGGTGGCTCTGCTTATGACGTCGGTCGCCGAACAGCCATCGCTATTAGGGAAGATCGCACATCTGAACCAAGCGTCGAGGAGTTGACGCTGATGCTCGCCCGCGACGGATTTGCTCCGGAACTGAGCGAGGAGGCTGGCACGATCATCCTGGGCAACTGCCCCTTCGAGCAAGTGGCTCTCATGGACCCCGAGACGGTATGTGAAGTACATAGAGGTCTGATTGACGGGGAGCTCGCCCGGACTGAGGACAGCGACGGAGTGCGTCTGATCGCAAAGAACCCGTCACTGGCAGGCTGCAAGGTGTTGGTCGGCGACTGCGTAGCAGGTTGCGCGTAGAAAGGCCACCGCCCTTGATCTGTGCTCAAGCACAACATGCATGACGCGGGTTGCCCGGAGACCCGTACGTATTACGGTCCGACGCTTCGCCACGCCCCGTCCAAATCCGAAGAGACGGTTTGTCGGTGCGCCCTCGACGGGAGCCTCATCGGTAACGATCGGTTCAGGAACTGGTCCGGACGGTTACGTGCATAGGAGCAGTGTGAGAAGGGCGGGAATACACGCGGCCAACACGTCGGGAGAATGGACCGGGCGAAGTCGCCAGAGTCGGCGCTCTCGCGACCACATGACGGCCGTGTACGCTGTGGCACCCTTGATGCGACAAGAGCAAGTGGAGGAGACACAATGAGCAGCCCGAGCGTCCCTATCGGTACATTGCCAGATCTGGGAGTCGTCCCGGAATCGATGTTCGCACAGGTTGTCCGCACGGAACGTATGGGCGACCCGCGAGATGCGTTTGTGGTCGAGGAGATGGCGGTTCCCGAGCCGGGCCCTTACGACGTCCTCATTGCGGTCATGGCAGCGGGTATCAACTTCAACAACGTCTGGGCAGCGAAGGGCGTGCCGATCGATGTCATCAAGGTTCGTCAGAAGGGTGGCGATCCCC
>JAZFUH010000238.1:0-8131 GCA_036447125.1 Acidimicrobiia bacterium
CCGCCAGAACGATCACACCGATGCTCATCTGATCACAACCTTCGGTCGTTTCGCTGGGGGGACAGGACTTGAACCCGTTCTAGATGGACCAAAACCACCTGTGCTGCCAATTACACCACCCCCCATTGCAGTGGCGCGACCCCCAAGTGTAGAGCGGAGACACCGATGTGTTCTATCCACCGACGCGCTCCCATCCGACTGCAACAGGTTCGACGGCTTCGGCTGCCCTGGTCGGCACGTCGATGCTTGACACAGCGCTGAGCGCTTCATCGAGCGTGCTGAAGAACCCGAACAATGCCGTACCGGACCCCGTCATGGCAACTCCGGTGCCCCATCTTGTCTCGATTTCATCCCTCCACTCACCAACACGTGGATCAAGAGACACCGCTGCAGGGAAGAGATCGTTCCGGATCGGTAACCCCCCACGCAGCGATGGGGGAAGGTCCCCGTCGTTCATGACATCTCCGCTCGGGCCATCGAGTCTGTCCCATTCGTCAAAGACCGCAGGCGTCGAGAGCGAGAACGGCGGAACCACGATGCCGAGCGCGAAGTCCTCCAGGAGCTCCATGTCCTTCAGCCGCTCGCCACGTCCCTCGACGAGCTTGGTGCCTCCGACAAGCGAGAACGGGACGTCAGCGCCGAGGGACTCCGCCAGTTCGACCGTCGTTTCGCCCTCGAGCCCGAAGCGTTCAGCCATCAACCCAAGGGTCGCGGCGGCATCCGCGCTGCCGCCGCCCAGTCCTGCGCCTGACGGAATCCTCTTGAGGATCTCGAGGGACATCGGTTGGGTGACCCTTGCCGTCCGCCTGGCGACCTCGATCGCCCGCCACGCAAGATTGGTCTCGTCCTGGGGCGCATCGCCGCCTCGCACCGCGACCGAGTCATCGGTGGCAGGCTGAACAGCGATCTCGTCTGCAAGCGAGACAGATTGGAAGATCCCCCGCAGCGGGTGATAACCGTCAGCAGACCTCGGGTATACCGCGAGGGCGAGATTCACCTTTGCAAATGCGTCCGCCCTCATCGGTCTCGTTCCTCGGCTTGGGCGATCGCAACGAACTCAAGGGGAGCCAACTGCTCGGGTCTGGAGGTCGGATCGATCCCGGCCTCAGCGAGAGTCGACTCAGGATCACCCAGGACGCTCGACAGCGACCGCCTGAGCATCTTGCGTCGCTGACCGAACGCAACCGAAGCAAGCTCAATTGCCCTTCCTGCATTGCTCGGCGCAACCTTGCGATCGAGCACGATCACTGCCGATTCCACTCTCGGCTGGGGTTCGAAGACCTGGGGCGGCACTGAGAAGGCGAACCTCGCATGGGCGTGGAGGCCGGTGGTCACCGACGGCAGACCGTATGTCTTGGATCCAGCATCAGCCAACAGCCTATCGGCCACCTCGCGTTGGACCATGACAACGATGCGGGTGACACGGGATGAACCTTTGAGCGTATCGAGCACGATCCCGGTGCCAACGTTGTATGGAAGGTTCCCAACCATCGTCCAGGTACCTGGACCGAGTGCCTCGTCGAAGCGAATCTTCGATGCATCCTCGAACCGTAACTCGACGTTCTTCCTGGCTCCCAATGTCTCAGCCAGGATGGGCTCGAGTGACACATCGATCTCATAGGCGACCACGATCCTCGCTCTCTCTGCGAGAACGGCCGTGATCGTCCCTGTACCTGCACCGATCTCGATGACCTGGCTTGACTCATCAAGTTCTGCTTCGGCCACGATGCGTCTCACGATGTTCGGATCTGCAAGGAAGTTCTGTCCGAAGGAGTACGTAGGTCTGTGGTCATGGGCAGAGAGGAGCCGCCTGATCTCACTCCTTGGGTGGGTACCGTCGTCAACCACGTGGTGATCCGAAGACGCGAGCCGCTGTCTCTGAAGTGAGCCTCGCAACTTCGGCCTTGTCCATGCCCCACATGTCGGCGAGGGCCTTACCCGTATGAACGACGTTCGCCGGTTCGTTTGGTTGTCCGCGCAACGGTTCAGGAGTCAGATAGGGGCTGTCCGTCTCGACCATCGTGCGATCCCGCGGTGCATGCTTAGCAGCCAGGCGCAGGGTTTCGCCGGTCCGGTACGTGAGCGGACCCGCGAACGAGAACGTGGCTCCGAGTTCTCGGAACCGCTTCGTCCACTTCGGCCCGCCGGTCCAGCAATGCAGCACAGCGTTTCCCCCGAGATCGGCCTCTTCAAGCATCGAGAACACGTCCTTGAACGCATCCCTGCAGTGGACGATGATTGGCTTGTGGAGGTCACCAGCGAGAGAGAGCTGGTCTGCGAACGCCCTCAGCTGGTCCTCCCTTGGCGCAAGGTTGCGGTACCAGTCCAGACCACACTCCCCCACCGCATCTGCATCCTGTGCAAGCGCAGCGATCCGGTCGGCAACGTCCGGCCAAGTGGCTGCTTCGTGGGGATGCAGCCCTGCCGACCAGAGCACACGGTCGGGGAACCGTCGCGCCAGGTCCCTGCTCTGCTCCGATGATTCGACATCCACCCCCGGGCACACCAGCCAGTCGACGCCCCCGTCGGTCGCCCTAGCCAGTACCGCTTCTGGATCATCATCAACGAGAAAGAGATGTCCGTGGGTGTCCACCCACCTGTACGGTGGTGCATCCTGAGAGCCCATGTCAGGATGTTTCTTCGAGCTCGACCTTGGCATACAGGGGGCCGAGTTCTCCGAGCATCGTGCCGGCCCGGACGCCGGGAGCCTCCCAGACCGGTGCCCTGCCCATCACCTCGACACCGAGCGCCTCGAGCACTCGCAGCGAGGTCTCAGGGAGATAAGGCGACAACGCCACCGCGTTGCCCGCGATCATCTGGAGTGCAACCCATAACGTCGTTCCCGTGCGTTCCATGTCGGTCTTGGATGTCGTCCACGGGGCAAGGTCGTTGAGGTAGGCGTTGGCCTCTTGGGCACCGGCCATCGCCCGCGCGATCCCTGCGCGAAGCTTCACTGCGTACAGCAGGTCCGATACCTCGGCGAGCGTGCCGGTGCGGCCCGTCAGCGCTGCATGATCGGCTTCAGTGAGCGTGCCCGGCACCGGGACGGTGCCGCCGAAGTAGCGGTTGGTCATCGAGAAGACCCTGTTGACGAGGTTGCCCCATGTTGCGACGAGTTCTTCGTTGATCCTGCGAACGATCTCGTCGTCTGAGAGGTCCGTGTCGTTCGACTCGGGGAGCGACTGCGCAAGGGCGTAGCGGAGTGAATCAGATTCGAAGTGGTCCAGATACCAGCCGAGAGGTCGCCCGACACCGCGGGACTTGGAAGCCTTGGCGCCGCCGAATGTGACGTACTGGTTCGCCGGAACGTTCGTTGGAAGATTCAATCCACCGTACCCCATGATCAACGCGGGCCAATAAATGGCGTGAAACGGGATGTTGTCCTTTCCGACGAAGTACAGGGCCTCGGCTTCGGGATCCTCCCACCAAGCCTTCCACGCATCAGGTGTCCCCTGCTGCTCGGCCCACTCCTGGGGAGCCGAGAGATATCCCATCACGGCTTCCCACCAAACGTATATCGATTTCCCTGGACCGAGGTCGTCGACAGGGATCGGGATTCCCCAATCGAGATCCCGCGTGAAGGCGCGATCGTGGAGACCATCGTCGACCATGCTCACGGCAAAGTTCACCACGTGGGGCCTCCATCCCTTCCTCGACTTGAGCCATTCGAGCATGGGTTCGTTGAACGCACTCAGCTTCCAGTAGTAATGCTCTGTCTCCCTGAGAACCGGGGTCGACCCCGACAGCTTCGAACGAGGGTCGATGAGTTCCGTTGGATCGAGTGTCTTGCCACAGTTGTCGCACTGGTCACCGCGGGCGTCGACAAACCCGCAGTGCGGACAGGTTCCCTCGACGTAGCGATCCGGGAGGAAACGTTCGGCCTGCGCATCGAAGTACTGCTCTGAGGTCTCGGTATACAGGTAACCGTTCTCGAGCAGCTTGAGGAAGAACTCCTGGACGACCCGTTTATGGGTCTCGGTTCCGGTTGTCGTGAACAGATCCCAGTCGATGTTGAGGTCCTTCCAATACGTCAGGAACTCGGGGTGGTACTTGTCAACGATCTCCTGGGGCGTCACCCCCATCTCGTCAGCTTTGACCGTTATGGGTGTTCCGTGAACATCGGATCCGGACACCATCAGCACGTCGTCTCCGACGGAGCGACGAAAACGGGCATAGATGTCAGAGGGGAGATACGCCCCACCGATGTGTCCAAGATGCAGCGGTCCCTGCGCATATGGCCAAGCAACAGCGACCAGGACCTTCTTGGGATGTGCATCAGTCATGGCAGCGATGCTACCGCCTCATCTGCCCATTGGGCCATCCACCTGAACTCGTTTCGGGTCCAACAGCGGTAGCATCGTGGGGTCGGTGCCAGGCCGACGTGTACAAAACGGAGGTTCAGTCTTGGGCACACTCATGGTCAGAAAAATCGATGACCTTGGAAGGATCGTCGTTCCGGCGGAGACTCGCAGGCTGTTCAATATCCATGAGGGGGACGAACTGGCGATCAGCGTCGAGAACGGTGGCATCGTTCTCCGGAAACTCGATGCGATCTGCGTCTTCTGCGAAAGCGACGAGAGCGTTGCGGACTTCGAAGGTCGGGGCGTCTGCAAGGCTTGCCGCGACAAGATCTCAGCGATCTCCTAGCGTCGTTCCTTCACGACGAGGTCATAGAGCTCTCGCCTGCTCACGCCGGTGCTGTCGGCCACCTGACGAACCGCGTCTGACATCGTCACACCTTGATCGATCAGACTTTTCGCCGCGCCATGTGCATCTTGCATATCGGGCTCGGATCGCGTGGCGCCTTCAATGACCACCGTGAGCTCGCCGCGGATGGTATCTCTGTCGCCCCAATGCAGGACCGCTTCCGAGACACTTCCGCGCCACACCTCTTCGTGAAGTTTCGTCAGCTCCCTGGCGAGCACGACCCTTCTGTCAGGGTCCATCTGATCTGAGAGATCCTCAAGATCCCTGACGACCCTTCCCGGCGCCGCGAACAGCACAACGGTGCGCTGCTCCATGCCGATTGTCTCGACAACACTGGACCGAGCCATGCCTCTGCGCGGCAGGAATCCCTCGAACACGAAACGATCACCGTCGAACCCCGACACGGCCAGAGCGGTAACCACCGCGGACGGTCCGGGTAGGGCTGTGACGACTGCCCCCACGCCGATCGCAGCGTCCACGGCAGACATGCCCGGGTCAGAGACGACCGGCATGCCTGCATCGGAAACGAGCACAACGGTGTGACCCTGCTCGAGATGCGCTGTCAACTCCTTCAGCCGTGACTTCTCGTTGTGTGCGAAGAAGCTCTTCATCGGCACGGAGGCGCCGATGTGTCTGAGGAGCCTGCCGGTTCGGCGAGTGTCCTCGGCAAAGATGACATCTGCTCCCGAGAGAGCGTCAACGGCGCGCTCGGAGAGATCCCCGAGGTTCCCGATGGGTGTCGCGCAGACGACGAGTGTTCCGGCCATCGCCGGGCATGGTAGATGCCACGATCAGCATGCCGGTCCTCGGAAGTGACGTATCCGGTGGTGCTTCGAGAATCCAGTGCCGAGTCGGGAGATTCAGGATGCGTCCCGGTTGCATGACCGTGGTCGAGACCACGAGTCCATCAATGTCGATCACAGCAACCGATATCGGGTGGCTCAACGTGAGCGTGTGGACGGACCGGGCCAGCAGCAATACCGTGGAACCGTTGGCCCCGTGAATACCACGGAGTCGCTCGAGCGGAGTCACGAGCACTCGAACTCCGGACAGTGACCAGGATGAACCGGAGAGACGAACTCTGCGGTACATCAGGGTGCCTGGTATCCTTGGCGGACTATGGCAAAGGCAAAACGACGCAAACTCAGGGCTCGCCGTTCCAAGGCGAACCACGGCCGCAAGCCCAACGCCGGGCGCGGCTGATCCAGCCACGCTGTTCTTCCTGTCTTCCAGTTCCGGTTCACATGACCTGTGTACACCGCGTCGACAGCGATGTGAAGGCGTCTGTTGGCGCGCCCGCCGGGCGATCCTGCTGCTGACCGCGAACCGGGAGCCGCGAACGCCGACTAAACGCCCAGTTGCTGCCGCAGGGAGGCGCCGGCGATTGGGTCCGTCGAGGCCACAAAGAAGATCTTCTCGTCCACGCGGTCGATGAACACGTAGGTCGAACCGCCCTCGAAGAGCAACCCGCCTCCGGATTCGCGGGTCGAGCCTCCACTCATCGCGTTGCGGACATGGGTGATTAGGGCGTCCGTCAGGTCCTCGGCGTCCTGGATCGTCTCACCGTCGTACACCCACGCAACGGCGGTGTCGCTGCCTCTGATGAACGCTCGGTACCTGTCGTTTCCCCATCCGGCGGCAGCCTGGGTGACCTCGCCCGGGCGCAGCGAATCAAGCAGCAGCATGCGGATACCCCACTCCCCGAACGTCACCTCATCGAACAGCTCCCATCCGTCGAGGGTCACTGTGAGCGGCGGAAGTTCGGAGGGAAGTTCGAATCGAGCGTACTTCTCAGGGTGGAGGATCTGCTCAGAACTGATCGGTAGCTCCAGATATGCCTCATCGACACCTTTGAGACCGCCGTCACCAATCAGGAAGCCGTTGAAAACGAGACCCTGTTCGTACGGGAACGTGAGATCCTGTCGGATCCATGCCGGGGCATCGTCCAGGACGGATGTATCGATCGAGAGCGATTCAAGCACAGCCCTTGCAGCGTCTGCAGGGTTCATCGATTCGAGATACAGAAACTGCTGATAGGTCGCATCACCCTCGACGAGGGCAAGTACGCCCGCAACGTCGTCTCCGGTGCCCTCTTCGAGCAGTTCTTCATAGACATCGTTGAAGTCGAAGTGCTGGTCGGTGAGTGCATGAACGAGCTCGTGAACGATCGTGATCTCCTGGAGCGGCGTGATCCCATCAACCGAGACAGGGACAACGAGCTCCTTGACATCCGGGTCGTAGAAGCCGGCCACCTGCTCGGTGTACAGATCGATGAGCAGTTGATAGAGGTCGGTGTCTCCGTCGAGCATCCCGAAGAGCTCGAACACCGCCTGGTCACCTGCGATCTCAACCGGATCAAGATCCTCCTCCATCGTCGAGCGGACCCGCGCTGCGAATTCGGTTTCGTCAAGGATGGTTACCGTCGGGATCTCGAGGAAGGGCAATCCTCTGCTCTCTTCGGCGTCGAGCATCAGGACACCGATCCTGGCTCTCATCGCAGCTGCGATGTCTGGAGCGATCGACTCTGAGGTCGACCCGGGAATCGCACCGGGGGCAATCGATGTGAGCGGCACCTCTGTCGTGGTCATGGCCCCGGTCGTGGAGGTATTGACCTGATCGTCAACGCTCGTCGTCGTCTCTGTGCCGGAAGAGTCACACGAAACCGCGATGATCGCGAGCACGAACACCAGCGGTAGAAGCAGCCGATTCGGTCTGAAGATCCTGGACACGCCGGTGAGAGTAACCCTGCTTGTCGCCAAGGCGCTTCGGCAGGTTCCGTCAGCATGCTCGCGCATCAGTCTCGTAGGATGACGCCATGACCAACGACTCACGCCTCAGGAATGACAAACGCACGATCTTCGGTTGGGCCATGTACGACTGGGCAAACTCGGCCTATATCACCATCTTCGGTGCGGTTATCGGAGCCTTTTTCACCGGCACGATCATGACGGGCGACACGTATTGGGGGATGTCGGGCGAGGCCCTCTTCTCGATCCTCATCGGAATGGGCTCCATCGTCCTCCTCCTTGCAATGCCGATCCTCGGCGCCGTCGCGGATTACACGAATGCGAAGAGGCGGTTCCTGCGAAACTTCGCATTCGTCGGTGCAGCGTTTGCCTTGCTCATCGCGTTCGTTCCCGATGGACAGGTACCGCTCTTCCTCATCATCGTCGTCGTGAGCCAGTTCGGATTCGTTGCAGCGAACGTCTTCTACGACGGCTTCCTCCCCGAAATCGCGACAGACGACACCATCGACCAGGTGTCTTCAAAGGGATTCGCACTTGGATACCTCGGAGGGGGGTTGTATCTGCTGTTCGCCCTGATATTGATCCTGCTCTCGAGCGACGAACCGGGCGCGACGCTCACCGAGACGTTCGCTGCACGGATCGCCATCTTCGGTTCGGGAATCTGGTGGATCGCCTTC
>JAZFUH010000239.1:0-4948 GCA_036447125.1 Acidimicrobiia bacterium
GAACATGGTGGTGGCAGGCAGCACAACGTCGGCGAACCGTGCGTCGGCCGTGAGGTTCCGATCGATACAAACCACAAAATCGAGCTTGGAGAGTGTCTCCTCCCAGATCGGTGTCTGTGGCCACGACGTGAGGATCGACGCCCCGTGGATGATCAGCGCCCGGATCGCATACGGGTCCTCGTGCAGCACCGCGTCAACGAGGCTCGAGGCGTGCCCCTCGCCCCTATATTTGGAGTAGAGCGGGAACTTGTCGAAACCCACAGCCCTCCCGATATCTGGATTGGGCTGGTTGCATGATCGGTTGATCGGGAAGTTGGTGTCGAGCATCGCGAGTCCCATGCCACCGGGCACATCGAGTTGGCCTGCGAGGGCGAACAGCGTATGGATGGCCCGGATCGCCTGGATGCCGCTGTTGGAGTACTCGAGGCCTGTGTACATGAGGGGACATGCCCCGGTTGCACCTGCCAGGCGCCTGGCGAGGTCCCGAATGGTGTCCGCGGGCACCCCGGTGATGGATTCGGTGACTTCGGGGGAGAAGTGCTGGACGTAGGTACAGAGCTCATCGAACCCGTGGCACCAGTTCTCTGCGAAGTCGTCGTCGTGGAGGTCCTCGTCAATCAGAACACCGATCATCGAGAGCGCCAGGGCCGCGTCGGTCCCGGGACGGATCGGAACCCATTGCGCGCCCACACGCTCGGCTGTCTCGGTGCGCCGGGGGTCGATCACCACGATGTCTGCCCCGCGAGCCGTTGCTGTTTCGAGCCGATGCATGTCAAGCGGAGGGGAGTCCGTGGCGGGGTTTGAGCCCCACACCAATACCATCTCGGCGTTCTCGATGTCGCTAAACATGTCGATGAGCATCCGACCCATCGTTACGTGTGGAGCGATGATGGCAAACGAGACATAGCAGAGCGCACCCACCCCCATCGTGTTCGGTGAACCGAAGGGAAACAACACATTCGATGCCGACGAGACCGGAGCTTCCTTCGGCTGGTACATGTCGCACAGCGAAAGCTCGAACGCGCCGCGACCCGTGTAGACGGCTGTCGCTTCCGGGCCTGACTCAGCCTTGATCCGCTCGAAGTTCTCGACGATCAGGTCGTAGGCCTCGTCCCATGAGATCTGCTCGAACTCGTGGGTTCCCTTGGGGCCCACCCGCTTCATCGGATACCGGAGCCTGTCGGGTGAGTACACGATGTCTGGAGCGTGTTCCCCTCGTCTGCACAACATGCCAAGCGGGTGGCCGTCATCGGGTTCAATCGTTTCAAGCCTGCCGTTGCGTATTCCGACCTTTACCCAGCAACCGGCAGGGCAGATACCACAGATACCGCTGCTGATGTCCAGCTCTGGATCCGTCGCGTCCTGCCCGGTAATCATCGTGCGCTCTCCCTGTATCTCGACCTCGGCAACGATAGCTCTGCGTCCCGAGCAGGTTCACGCTCCCAGCAGCACCGGTTGCCTCTCCATCTGGTGCACGTGGATCGTTCACAAGTGAAGACGGATTGCGCGTCCAAGGTTCTACATTCTCGGCCGTAATCGGGACCGGATCGACCCAACCCTCACTCAGTCGCTGGCAGCGAGAAGATGTTCTCGACCGCTGTGTCGAGTGCAACAGCGAGTCTGAGTGCAAGCACGGTCGAGGGGACGTAGTGTCCCCTTTCGACCGTGTTGATCGTCTTGCGGGTCACCCCGACGTTTGTTGCCAGCTGTGCCTGGGTCAGGCCTGCCGCCTTGCGTAGGGCGAGGATGTCGTTCTTGAGTTCGGTTGTTGCCGGACCTTTGACCCGCCGTGTCATGCTCTGACCGATGTGAACTGTCCGAAGGCAAGGGTCGCAGCTGCGACTCCCACGATCGCGGCTGCCACTGCATCTCCGGGAAGACTCTCGGAGCCGGGGAGGACCGCGACGACGACGGCGACCATGAACGTGACGACAAAGGCGCTGACCGCGTTCCTTCTGGACATCAAAACCTGGAACTCGTCACCAAGCGCCACGCGTTCGTGTGCGTCGAGCTGTCTTCCAACCAGCCAGAGTGACCCGAAAGCGAGTCCGAAAATCACGAGCCCAACGATCCAGATCAATAGGAGGACACCAGCAGCGGTGTCGTCTTGAGTGAACCATTCCAGTTCCACCCCGGTTGAGCGGACGGCCGTAGCCATGAATGCAATGGCCAGGGCGAGTAGTCCAATGGTGGTGCCCAGATGTATTCGGGCCTGTTTCTGTTCGAGGGTCATACCCGTCTCCTTTGTGTAACGCTTACTACTCTAGTCACCTAAGCGTTACATGTCAAGTCGCGCATGGAAACTATCGCGACAGATCCACAAGGTGGTGATGCGCGGTCTCCATCGGCTGCTCGCGAGATCAGCCGGCTTGGCGGAGGTCTCGTCGGTCGAAGAGCGCAACGGCCGACACGACGAGACCTGTCGTGAGTCCGATCAGCACCCCAGCGTGACCCCAATGCATCCCGTTCATCAGCGGGTCGCTACCCAGGTAGTAGTAGAACGGAGACCATTTGGCGTATCCGGCCAGGGCATCGCTGAACGGGAGGAGCGCGTTGATCACGTACGTGACCAGTGCCATTCCGACGGTCCCGTAGATCGCAAGCCTCACGCGTCCCGAGCCAGCGCTCAGCGCCAGGGCGAGGGCTCCGAAGGCCAGGCCAACCAGCGTCACCAGCAGTGACGTCGCAGCGATGTTGCTGAGGCTGATGTCGAGTCCTCCGAGTAGCGATCCGCCGGCAATGCCTGCGAAGGTGGCTAGTCCGACGACGGATGCGTGGATCACGATCGCTGCGGTCTTTTCGAGCACGATCGTCGATCGCTTGATCGGGTTGGCGAGAAGGAGGCCCATGGTGCGGCGTTCCTCCTCGCCTGCGAGGGAGCGCGCACCGATCGTCACCGTGGCAACCATCACGGCGATGGGCGCCATCATGCCGAACAGCTCGATCTGGTAGAAACCTTCCGGCGTACTCATGTCTCCGCCTCCGAACAGCGCCAGGATGACCTCGGGAAACGCGTCGGCCATGCTGAGCAGGGCTTCATCCATGAGGTTGTACAAGGGGCCGATCAGGATGCCCATGTAGAACATGGCGGCACCCGTGACGAGGAGAAGTCCCTGATGCTCCGAAGCGGTCTTTATCCAGACTCGCGAGACTCGTGTTGAGCCAGCCAATCTGTCTGCGATCTTCTGCGTCATCGGGTTGCTGCGGAGCCGATCCAAAACGCTGACACCTACGGTCTGGCCCTTCAAGTCGCGTCGCTCGAGACCGATCAGTGCAGCGACGCTCAACACGACGATCCCTGCGAACAGCACTCCGATGTGGCCCCATGCGATACCGTTGATGACTGGCTGGCTTCCGGTGAAGTAATACCAGGGAAATGCCTTTGCGACGTTCTCGTACCCCTCGATGAGGGGGAACAGGCCGGCACCAAAGAACGAGATCAACATGACGCCAGCGGAGACGCCCGATGCCAGTCCTGTGCTTCCGCTCCATGCACTGATCGCCAGCGCCAGGAAACCGAAGAAGGCGGAAATCATGAACATGTGGAAGACCATGGCCCCGACATGCATCCCGGTGATCGAAACGTCGAGCATCACGGGAGTGATCATTCCTGCACCCCAAAGGAAGAGGGCCCCTGCGCCTGTGAGCAGGAACATGGACCCTGCTTTGGAGACAAGAACACTGGTGCGGCTCTTCGGGTTGCCCAACAGCAGACCGAACGTTCCGTTGCGTTCTTCCCCTGCGATGGATCCGGCACCCATCGAAAGCGATAGGGCCGCCAACGTCAGGGCCCCGTATGAACCGTAGATCGCTCCATAGGCAAGGCTTGCCACGTCAGCTTCCTTCGGAATATTCATGAGCGTCCGCATGGCTTCAGGCAGGTTCGTATAGACGGAGAGATCGATGTCGCGGTACATGGTCATGCCGAAGAGAAGAAGGAGGGAGAGAGTGACGACGCCGATCGCCATTCCCTTCCAGCGGTCTCTCGTCGTCTTGGTGAATACGTTGGTCAGCGTCACGCTGTTACGTCCTCATCGCGGTAGTAGGTGAGGAAGATCTCCTCGAGGTCGGCTTCCTGGGTTGTGATGTCGAGCAGGTGATACCGATCGGTGAGGACCTTGAGCAGTGTCTCCATCTGGCCATCGAAAGAGAGAGTGACGTGATGGTTCTCCACCGCGACTTCGCGCACACCGGGGAGAGGTTCGAAGACCATCCCATCAACAGGCTCGTCGAAGTAGAGGTCCACCTTGCGAATGGCCTTGGAACGAAGCGCGGAGACGGTCTCGACGGCGACGAGGAGGCCGTGGCGAATGATCCCGACGCGCTCCGCGACGCGCTGTACTTCAGACAGTGTGTGGCTTGAGAGGAAGACGGTGCGTCCCTCCGAGGCGACTTCGCGCATCATGGCTTGGAACTCGCGTTGGATCAACGGGTCGAGGCCTGAGCTCGGCTCGTCCATGATCAGCACTTCTGGTCTGTTCATGAACGCCTGGATCAGGCCGACCTTCTGTCGGTTCCCTGAGGAGAGATCGCCGATCTTCTTTGTCAGGTCGGCGTCGAGCCGATCAGCAAGCTCCTCGACATATGACCAGTCGACCCCGCCGCGCAGATTGGAGAAGTAGGTGAGTGTGTCGCGTCCGGTCAGATTGGGATACATCGCGAGATCGCCGGGTACGTATCCGATGGAGCGCCTGATCTCCACCGATTTCTCGTGGGAGTCCATCCCGAGAATGGATGCGCTGCCTGCTGTCGGCCTGATCTCATCGAGAATGGTACGGATCATCGTGGTCTTGCCTGCACCGTTCGGGCCGAGGAATCCGAAGATCTCACCAGGTCGGATCTCGAGATCAAGGTCGACGAGAGCATGGACATCGCCGTAGTGCTTGGTCAATCCCACGGTCTGAATCGCGATTTGGTCGGTCATGGGGTTCCTTCGTTCGGGATCGTC
>JAZFUH010000240.1:0-2250 GCA_036447125.1 Acidimicrobiia bacterium
ACGATCCTCGTGCCGACGGGCACCGAGGGTTTCACGGTCGAACCCGGGTACCGCAAGATGGGGTGGCGCGCCTCAGACACCCACCCTCTGACGTTCATCGACGCCCGAGTACCTGCCGAAAACCTGCTTGGTGAAAGAGGCAAGGGATTCCACCAGTTCCTCTCAACGCTCGATGACGGGCGGATAGCCGTCGGTGCAATGGCCGTTGGCGTTCTCCAGGCTTGTCTTGAAGAGTCGGTCGCCTACGCCAACGACCGCCATGCATTCGGCAAACCCATCGGCTCTTATCAGGCAATAGCCTTCAAGTGCGCGGACATCGAAGTGATGACCCACGCCGCTCGTCTGCTGACGTACAAGGCTGCATGGCTGAAGGATCAGGGGCTGCCGTTCAAGCAGGAGGCTGCGATCGCAAAGTTGTACGCCTCAGAAGCAGCGGTCGCGGCGTCGCGCGACGCTACCCAGATCTTCGGTGGTGCAGGGTTCATGGACGAGACGCTCGTAGCCAGGCACTACCGGGACTCGAAGGCCCTAGAGATCGGCGAAGGCACCTCGGAGATCCAACGCCTCGTCATCAGCCGCGGCCTCGGCCTCCCCATCAGCTGACCCTCACACTTCTGGCGTCCATACGCGCCATATATGGCGCGTATGGACGCCAGAACGGAGTCAGCTGAGGTCGATGCGCTCGACAAGGTGGCGGGCCAGCAGGTCGGGGTCGGGTGCTACACCAAGACCGGGGCCCCGGGGCACCGAGACCGACCCGGCATCGAATCTCGAACCGGTGACATCACGCTCGAGGAACCACTCCGCAGGGGCAACGTCGGACACGAAAGCATCGGAACAGGCCGAAAGGATGTCGGTGTAGGAGCGGCCGATCCCTGTCTCGAGGAGTCCAGAGGATCGCCAGTGCTTTCCGGCTGCGTTCGCGAGATCTCGCACACCGAGCGCGCCGGACCAGCCGAGGCGGCCTGGCTTGATAACCACACCGTCGACGTCGTCGAACGAAAGGATCCGCTCGGCATCTGCAACCGATCGCACAGATTCGTCAGCAAACAGGGGAGCACCAACCCAATCTCTCGTGGCCTTCGCCGCATCTGAATCGAGATCCGCGACCGGCTGCTCCAGATAGGCGATATCCAGATTCGCCACCACCTGAAGCTCAGCGGCAGAATCGATGTCGAACGAACCGTTCGCGTCGAGTCCGATCACCACATCCGGATACTTTCGTCTGATCTCCACGACGTGGCCCAGACGGCCGGGTGCGATCTTGAGCTTGAATCGTGAGACTCCTCTTCCAACGCCGCGCTCAACCGCACCGACCGGGTCACCCAGACCTACAGCGAGCGACACAGGGATGGTCTCCCTCGCTGCTCCAGCAATCCGGAACAGGGAATCACCATCGATCCTCGCTCGAAGGTCTGCACCCGCCTCATCAAGCGCGGCCTTGAGCGTCGGGGTGCTCTCCCCTGCACGAACCGCACGTAGCACGTCCGCCATGGGTTCGTCCTGTCCGGGAAACGGTGCTGCCTCGCCCCATCCGAACGGGCCATCGCCCGAGCGAACAAGGGCAACGCCCCGAGAATTGAGGGTACCGCCGGCCGTTGAGAAGGGAGTCCTGAGCGGTATCTCGAGGTGAAATATCGTGACTGGCTGGTTGGCCATGTGCCTCCGTCGACTTTGGGACGATAGCGATGCGATGGCCCACACCCTCGGATGGGTCGGTGTGGGCATGTGTTCGGGGCAGCCGGTAGCCTCCGGCACAGTCGCCAAGGAGACGCCATGAAGCTGATTGAATGCGTGCCAAATTTCTCAGAAGGAGCCGATCGTGCCGTCATCGACGCCATAGCGGCTGAGATCGCGTCGGTCGAAGGAGCGGAACTCCTCGATGTCGATCCCGGTATCGCCACAAACCGCACCGTCGTGACGTTCGTGGGCTCGCCAGACGCAGTCGAGGAAGCGGCGTTTCGTGCGATGGCCAAAGCAGCGCAACTCATCGACATGGCCCACCACACGGGCGAGCACCCCCGTATGGGGGCGACCGATGTGTGCCCGTTCATCCCGGTCGAGGGCGCCACGATGGAGGACTGCGTCGAGATCGCCCGCAAGCTGGCCGAGCGGGTCGGAAGCGAGCTCGGCATCCCGGTCTACCTCTATGAGCATGCTGCGCTGGAGGGCAGGCGATCGCTCTCAGACGTGCGCAGCGGCGAGTATGAGGGTTTGGCGACGCGCGATGACGCCCCTGATTTCGGACCG
>JAZFUH010000241.1:0-5597 GCA_036447125.1 Acidimicrobiia bacterium
ACTGAACTGGCCCGGGCCCATCGGAGCCTCCGTGCAATCCGGACCGGTTCACCCTGCGCCACAAGGTTGGCAGGTCTGTGATCTTGGTTCCGGGCGTGGGACTCGAATCCGACAATCGGAGTAACAGTCCGTTCCGCCAAAGCCCAAGAACAAAGGGAAACAGCCAATAGTCCAGTTCCATCAAGGGTTTCGAGTGTTCACCAGTTTTCAACACCTTGCACCAGTTTTCAATGAAACGCGTCCTGAGCGCGTCCTGGCGACCTCACGCAGAACGGCAGACGGCGACACCAACCTCCACCCTTGTGAAGCAACATCCCACCGACCTGCAGGCCATCTGCTGGATCGCACTCGTCGGGTTATGAGCTACGAGTGGGCTTTCAATACGGCTCTGCTCCGTTGGCTACCGATCGTTAACAACACCACGATGAGGTACACCTGTCAACGAGTGATACCCAGCACCAGCCTGTGTCAGGCGGATCGGCACCAGTTCAGCAGCAGTTCATCTCGAACATCACTTTGCCGATATGTCATCGGCGGTTAGCGTTGAAAAGTTGGATCTGAGGGGTCGGCTCGTCATCACAACCGATCTGGTGAAGCGGTAGGTCGCCATTGCGCCACCGAACACGGAATGCGCATGTGCCAGGTCAGGGTCCGGTCGGTAGGTCGGTACAACGCCGTTTCCCCTACGCCTCCCCTTCCAGCAATTCAACAAGTCGGGCGAGGAATTCGGCGGCAGGCGCACCGTCGACAAACGCGTGATCGAACGTGAGGCTCAGCGTCATAAGCCTGCGTGGAACCACAGCACCGGCATCGTCGAAACGGGGCACGGTGCGCAGCGTCCCGACACCGAGGACGGCAACGTGAGGCAGGTTGATGATCGGTGTGAATCCATCGACACCGAAACTGCCAAGGTTGGTCACGGTGAATGTGCCTCGCTCATAGTCAGTCGACACCAGCTTGCCAGCGCGAGCGCCATCGGCAAGGCGGTTGATCTCTGCTGCCAGGTCCTCGACCGTCGAAGCGCCTGGACTGCGTACCACCGGCGCGACAAGGCCGTCTTCGGTCTGGATCGCAACAGCTACGTGAGCGGCTTCGGCAGGCGTGAAGCGGTCTCCATCGCGGGTTCCATTGAGCCCGGGATGGTCTTCGAGAGCTACCGCAGCGGCACGTACGATCCGAGCCGTGATGTGAGATCCCGTCATGTCGGTCACATCCACCGTTGTTGTGAGTGTCACAGGCGCCGTCTCCTGCACGCTCCGGCGCATGTTGCGAGCAATGACCGCTCGGAGCCCAACCATTTCGGTGGTCCCCGGCTCGGCGGACGCTGGGGCGGATCGAACATCTGCTTCGGTGATTCGACCCGCCGGTCCGGTGCCGATCACGGTCATCAGTTCCACGCCCAGTTCTCGAGCAACCCGCTTCGCCGACGGTGAAGCGACCACTCTCGAAGTCGCCTCGGTCGAAGGCGCCTTCTCATCCTGAGAAACTGTCGCGGTCGGCACCTGAGCTTCACCCAAGTCGAACAGCGTGCAGATCCGAGAACCCTGCAGGACCGGTTCGTTGAAAGCAACGAGGCCGCGCACTACTCCGTCGCCAGGCGAAAAGACGTCCTCAGCCACTTTCTCCGCCTGAACCTCAGCGATCAGCTGATCGACCTCGACCGTGCTTCCTTCGTCAACGAACCACGCAGTGACGACCCCGTCATCACCTGAATCGGTGATGACGGGCATCAACACCTCGCTGGGCACGCTACCGCCTCAGGCCGTGAGGAGCGACTTCACACCAGCAACAATCTTGTCCGCATTCGGTAGCACAAACTGCTCCAGCACCCGCGAGTACGGGATCGGAACATCAGGGATAGCAATGCGGGCCGGTGGCGCATCGAGATAGTCAAATGCGCCCTCTACTGCCGTCGTGATCACTTCACCAGTCATGCCGAAGCTCTGGTAATCCTCGTCGACCACCAGCAGCCGGTGAGTCTTGCGGACCGAGTCGAGAATCGCCTCACGATCCAGCGGCACCAACGATCGGAGGTCGAGCACCTCAATCGAGATACCTTCCTTCTCCAACTCGTCGGCTGCATCGAGTGCCCGGTGCACCGACAGGCTGATCGTGGCCACCGTCACGTCGGTGCCCTCGCGAGCAATCGCAGCCTTGCCGATCGGCACCGTGTACGGATCCTCAGGGACGTGCCCCGTTGCCCTCGGATTGTTTGTCATCCAGCCGAGGCCGAGAACACCCTTGTGGAATATGTACAACACCGGATTGTCGTCGCGGATCGCCGAGATCATCAATCCCTTCGCGTCGTACGGGTTCGACGGAACAACAACCTTCATCCCCGGGAGATGGGCGAAAGTGCCCCACAATGTTTGGCTGTGCTGGCCAGCATCCGAATAGCCGCCGCCGGCCGCGGTCATCAGCACCATCGGAACCTTGACGTTGCCGCCAGAGAAGTAGTGGATCTTCGCCATGTTGTTGTAAATCTGATCCATGCACACGCCAAAGAAATCGACGAACATCAACTCCGCGATAGGCCGCAACCCGTTGGTAGCGGCACCGATCGCAGCGCCTATGAACCCGGTTTCCGAGATCGGGGTGTCCATGATCCGCTCCGGACCGAACTGGTCGAGAAGGCCTTCGGTTGCCCCGAAGATCCCGCCGTAGACGCCAATGTCCTCGCCAAGGACAAAGACGGAATCGTCCGCATCCATCTCCTGGGCTATGGCCTCGGAGATGGCCTTCTGTGTGGTGAGCTTGCGCTCAGTCATCGTGGTCATCTGGGCCTCCTAGGCGAATACGTGGAGGAGAGCATCCTCCGGCGCAGGATCCGGACTGTTACGCGCAAAGTCGATGGCCTCGTCCACCTCGCCATGCATCTCTTCGTTGATCGTCTCACGGTCATCCGCGGTGAGGATGCCCTCTTCCACGAGGCGATCCCCATACACGACGAGCGAATCCCGATCAGTCATCGACTCCTTGAACTCGTCCGTGCGATACGCGTCAGCGTCACCTTCGAAGTGGCCCCACAGCCGGTCGGTCTTCACCTCGATGAGGCTGGGTCCCTCCCCGGCGCGAGCCCGTGCAATGGCTTCGCGGACGACCTCATAGACCGCCACCGGATCGTTGTCCGGTACCAACACCCCTGGCATCCCATACGCAGATGCCCGGTCGCTGTTGTCGGCGATCGCCGTGGAGGCCTCCTTGGGTACCGAGATGGCGTACGCGTTGTCTTCGCAGATGAATACCACGGGCAGGCTCCACAGCGAAGCCAGGTTCAACGATTCATGGAAAGCACCCTGGTTGGCTGCACCTTCACCGAAGAACGAGATAGCCACGTTGTCCTTGCCGAGCTTCTTGAATGCAAGAGCCGCTCCGACAGCGACCGGCATACCTTCGGCGATGATCCCCGAACAGCCGAAATTCGGCTCGGTAGAGAACAGATGCATGTGGCCGCCCTTGCCGTGGCCGAGCCCGGTGTCCTTGCCGAAGATCTCAGCCGTCATTCGCTTCAGGTCGAGACCCTGCGCGATAGCCACGTGGTGGGGACGGTGAGTCGCCGTGATGGCGTCACCCGGTTTCAGATGCGGCATGGTTCCTACCGCGACGGGCTCTTGCCCCGCGGCGAGATGCATTTCGCCGGGAATTTCGCCAGCACCGATGTCGAAGGCAGGAAGTTTGTCCGCGAAGTAGATTTCACGGATTCGCTCCTCGAAGTAACGAATCTTGACCATGGTCGAGTACATATCGACCAGATGATCCCGAGGTATTTCCATGTGGACTCCCTTCAGGCGGGGTAGCCCATACAGTCACAAGCCACCGTTGCCGTCTCAATGGAACTTCCTCTGACACTACTCGGGGAGGTCGTCCGCGTGTCGGCCGAATCGCAGGTTTTCCCAGCTCATCCTCGAATCAGCGGCAAGAGCCCTTGATACCGAGAGGAGGAATGCCCCTGGCACGATGTCCACGTGGGCGTCGTTGTCCCGAATGAGGCGCCGTTCTCCGTCGAGGGCGACCACTCGGGTAGCAGAGGCGAAGTGGATACGAGTGCCCTCTGCAACGATGTGGTGCTCAGCCACCGAAACCTCACCGACCAGGCCTGGCCCGAATATCGCTCGTACCGCTCGCCCCGGTCCGAATCGGATGTAGCGAGCGTGGCGAGGAGGGATCGAGCCAAGAGCGACGGCGATCGATGCAATCCCCACGGCTTCAGGTCGGGCGTTCGCCACCACTGCTTCCACCAGATCATCTGGCTCCCACAGGGCCCTGGCCCCGGTCCAATGCGTACGCACACCAACGGCGTCCACGACCGCCGTGCTTGGCTCCGAGTCGTCGGTATGCACTGCCATGGTCGTGAGCTGATCGTAGGCATCGTCAGGTACACGGTCCGCCGCCGCCAGCGACGTGGCGTACCCAACCATGGTCGGCTCGTGCACGATCGCAACAGCATTGTTGGTGCCTGCCGCGAGCGGGACAAGCCTCGCGTCGGGCCAGCCCTCAACGGCGGAGCGGATCGTGCCATCCCCTCCGACAGTGACCAGGGCTCGAGCTCCCCGTGCGCGGAGCATGGCGGCGGCATCGTGAGTGTCACGCTCTGAAGCATCGGCCTCTATCGGGAGGAACTCCACCAGCGGCGCCTTTCCTCGCGTGAGCCGAACGGCACGCCTCACTATGCCCCCTGAGTCGTCAAGGGCAAGTACTACCAGTGGAGGTCCAGCGGTCATGCCCACCAGCAGCCGGGCGATGAGGTTCGCCTTCTCCTCCACATCAACGACCCGAGCCAGCCCAACCAAGCGCCGAATATCCTTGGATGCCACCGGGTTGGCGATCAACCCGACGATGGGCTGATTGAGATGATCCCGGGTCGGTGATGGCATCGACATCTACCCACCCTATTCAGTCTTGGGTCTGGACACCTGCCCCTAACCCGAACGCCGAACCGTTGGCAACGCTTGGCAGCGAACACATCGACCGATGGTGACTGTCCAGCCAAATCAAGTTGACATTCCCACACGATCTACTGCTCGATGGAACCCTGCAGGGTCTGCGCCATGCTTATCGCCTCCGACGGCATCTCGCGCGTCGTGGCGCGCCTCCGTTATCACGCCGGAGGAGACACGCCCGAGATCCTGGCATCGACAGGCATCGAGCTCAAGATCGTCGAAGACGTCGTGGAGACCTACGACGGGCAGCGGGACGAAGGCGCATTGGTGACTGCGTCAAGGACGAGAACGCCGCCAGCGGGGTTCCTAGCCAACGGACAGCGCAGATGTTGGTGGACAGAGCACTAGATTCGACAGCGAACCTGCTGATCACCGAGCAGCACCGTGCCCGAAGGAGACGATGTGAGCGAAGGGGGCGGGAATGAGACGCGGAGCTTCAAATCACAAGCCGAGACCCTGCCCCTCTCTCCCGACGTCGACAGACGGAAGACTCAAGGGTGTACCGGTCAAGGTGATCACTGAACGCCTCGGCCACGAGGACCCGGCATTCACCATGAAGCAGTACGCCCACGTGATCCCCGGCATGCAAGCCGATGCAGCACGGATCGTGGCATCGAGCGTCAGGGATGCGATGCCTGGGCCCGACGAGATGAGCCG
>JAZFUH010000242.1:0-3680 GCA_036447125.1 Acidimicrobiia bacterium
AGAGCGGTGCTCTCCCTCGGTGACGTGTTCCTCGCCATTGGCATCGGATCCTTCCTCGAAGATCAGATGCGAACACCCTTGAGCCTGTTCGCGCACAGGGTGACAGGGGTGCCAGGTAGCGCAGCAGAGTAGGTTTACGGTTCACGGTCCACGGTCAGCGGCAGGTTTATGAACTGGTCACCGTGAACCGTGAACCGTAAACCTCTAATGCGCTATCACGCCGCGGTGGACCAGGACTCGACGCAGCGAGGCGGCCACCCGCGGGTCGAACTCATAGGCCGAGCCCTGGTGGATTCGCTCAAGTGACTCGACAGGTGACAGTCCCTGCTCGATCTGAGCCTGGTCATATGCGCTCGAGACCTTGATGATCTTCGACATCATCGGAATATCAGGGTCGGACTCGATGCCGGGGGAACGATACGGGCGATGCTGGAGTCTCACGAGCTCGCTCACATGCTGGAGATAGGGAGCTTCTGCGATGATCTGCGCTCCCCAACGAGCGATGTCCTCATCGGTAAATCCGGCTCGCAAGATCGCAGGCTCGTTGAGTGTGATGCGTCCGACATCATGCATAAGAGCTGCGTATTCGAGTTCGATCACAGCTGACGGCTTGAGCCCCATCTCCTGTGCGATCGCCACCGCAATGTCAGACGTACGGGTCGAATGGCCCAACGGAGCAAGGCCTGCGACCTCGGGGATCTGGGCGAGGGCCTTAATCGTCTGGCCGTAGGTCACACGAGTCGACGAATACCGTTCGAAGGCAGTGTGAGCGAATGCGTAGGGAAGAATCGCAACCGCGACGGCCCACAGTCCCATGACCGACCACGCAAGGCCGAACAGCGCGCCACCGGCAAACATCGATAGCACGACGGCCCAATCTTCAAGGGCAAGCAACCAGAGGTATCTACCGGCAAGATCGCTTCTCTCGAGACCGACGAACGCAGCAACGACAGCACGCAAGCCGAACCACGCGAGACCCGCAAGGGTCACAGCTGCAAGCACGGACCACGTGGGCTGGAAGTCAAGCGACTCGACGATCAGTTCGAACGAGTACGCATAGACGACACCGTAGAGAGCCATCGAGAGGGCGTCGGCAAGATAGTCGCCGTCTGTGCGACGTGTCCCCATGCCGAGGCGACGTTGGATCAGCCAGGATGCAACGAGGGCGATCGAGATCGAAGCACCAAGGGCGACGGGATCATCGAGAAGAACCGAAGCAGCAGTTGCAGCACCGATGCCGAGGCTGATGCGCGATCCCGAGGGGGCCGGAACCGTGATCAGGGAGATCGCTGCGATCGCGATCGACCACAATGCCACATCGAGTAGCCATGGGAGAGTCTCGGGACCTGCATCCACGACTCCAACCGCAACGAACCCACCGGCACCAGCCAGGACGCCGATCCATGCTGCGATCGAGAGGACTCTGATTCTGGACTCAGCCACGTGCGGCCTCCCTTCCCTCGTCCGCCCGTCGTCTTTCATGCATCGGGTCGAGATCGTGCTCCTGACCCAAGCCAACCTCGGCCCGACGACGGGCCTCATGCTCGGTGATCTCGATCGGTGAGCCATACTGCTCACCCGCCGCAGTGAGCGCCGTTATGAACGCCTCCACCACCTCAGTGTCGAACTGGGAGCCGCCATGCTTGCGGAGTTCCTTGAACGCATAGTCCTGGGTGAGAGCGACCCTGTATGACCGTGTCGAGGTCATCGCGTCAAAGGAATCGGCAACAGCGAGAATCCTTGCCTCGAGCGAGGGGGCGTCACCTTCGTCTGCATTCGAGCCGTGGTACCCGCCACCGTCGAAGTGGGCATGATGGTTCGAAGCGATATCAACCATAGGTCTGAGGAACTCGACCTCGTTGAGGAGATCCTCGACATGATGCACGTGGCCCTGCATCTCCTCGTACTCCTCTGCCGTGAGCCTCGTCTTCTTTCGAATGAGGTCACGGGGAACCGCAAGCTTTCCCACGTCGTGGATCAACGCCGACCACCGAACCGTCTCGAGCCTCGTGCCATTGAAGCCCATCTGCTCACCGATCATGTTCGAGAAGTAGGCAACGCGTTCCGTGTGGCCACGCGTGTACAGATCCTTCGCCTCGAGAGCCTTGATGAACCCGGCAAGCGTTGAGAGTTGCGCCTGGCGCAGACGCGAGTATGACTCAAACGCCATGTAGCCGGTGAAGAACACGATCGCAATGAGCGGGATGGCAGCGGTTCCGAGAAGCAGGTAGGTGGCCCCGAGGAGCCCACCGAGGAACCCCATGCCGACAAATGGCACGACGATCTGGGCAACGTGGGACCAGGGTGCCACGTCCTTGTGCCCGTACACCCTCGACACGATGAAGGCGACGAGCCTGTAATTGACTATTCCGTACGTAACAGCCCCCACAGCCGACGCAAGTGCAATCCACGGGATCGACGTGCGATCAGTGACAGCAAGGATGGCCGACACCACGCCAATCGACATCGCTGATGTGACAATGAGCTGACCGAAGTTCACCGCTGGTTGGAACCACCGGTGATCGCGTATGTCTTCGGGTTGAAGCGGACCAAGGGCCGACATGGCCACACAGCCAAGAACAGCAGATTCGGGGCCGAATACGACGGCCGCGGTCATGATCACCATCACGCCCGGTGAGGCGAAGAGCTTGTCGTTGACCTCAACGGTCTTCCACTCGAAGAAGGCAAACGTGGCAGCAAACAGGGCCCACAGCCAAACCGGTTGCGGAAAGTCCTGCACAAACACCAACACAGCAACAACAGCCAAGCCGACGATCGGAAAGACGATCGCCATCCGGACTTTGGCTCGCTGCTGTCGTGCCAGTTCGTTTGGGAACATGGTTCCTCATGTCTAGGAATGAGGAGGGGCGCCCGGGGTGCTCGTTAACCTACTTTGAAGCTAGCCGCGCCGGCCATAAGTGCCGTCGCCAGTGTTCCAAGGGTCAATACGAGTCTAACAATGGTGCTCTTCACGAGGGCCTCCAGAAATGCATCATCCTCAATCCCGACATCAGATCGTCGGTTATGGAATGTGTGTTCCGCTCCGCTGGAGTTATCCGATTTGAGCCACCCGGGGTTCCACCACCTCCAATGCCCGGAAGATCACTCTCCTGAGCAAATCGTTCGTTTTTCGGTTCTTCTATGCCTGTCCCAACCGAAAACCGAACCTACGAGGCATATCCCACGTAGAGACGTTTCGGACCCCGCCCAAAGGGTCTCGCTGCCTTAGCGCAGGCAGCGACTGACAAGATACCCCGAATTCGTCCAGACCGCAAGGGTAGAAATAGATTCACGGTTGACGATTGACAGTTCCAAACACCGAAATCCGGGGTCACTGTGAGCTCTCTGTGGACCAGAATCTGGCGAAGGTACGCCGGTGTAATCACGCCATCGACTACGCTCGGCGCGAGATGGCAGTGAACTTCAGAGAACTCGAAGAGAACCTCACGCGGATGGATTCGGTTGATGCTGCACGAGTGGTGAACCTGGGCAGCACGATTACCGAGCTCCACGTGATCGCGGCAACGAACAAGCCTGCGAAACAGATCGTTCGCGACGTGCAGAGCCTCGCCATGGCCCGATTTGGGGTTGCCATCGATCACAGGGTCATCTCGGTCGTACAAATCAGCCCACATCTGTTGGATACTGCATCCGAGCCCCGAGCTGCATTGATGAGGATC
>JAZFUH010000243.1:0-7852 GCA_036447125.1 Acidimicrobiia bacterium
CCACGTCAGACATCGCGGTGCCCATGGGGACCGCGACGGGCCACCCGCCGACTATGGGCGGATGTGGTGGGCGATACTCTCGTGACGGTCGGCCTGGTCGTGGGGTTCGATGTGAATGGTTGCGACAATCGGCGTTGGGAACTGATGGTGGAGCGCATGTTCAACGTCGTGGGCGATGTCATGGCCCCGTTTCACACACAACTCGGGGTCAACGGCGACAGACGCAGCGATACGAAGCTGGTGACCGTGCCAACGCACCCGGAGATCCCCTACTGCCTCGACACCATCAACGGTGACGATCGCCTCGGACGCTTCGTCAACGATCTCTGGCTCCACACCATCGATCAGACGTCGCAGCATGAGCCGGGCGGACTTGACGAGCAGCCACAGGATCGGTACCGCGACGATGAGTCCCGCAGCCGGATCGATCCAAGCGGAACCGACGGCTGCACCGATACCGGCGGCTACGACAGCGAGAGATGTGAGTGCATCGTTTCGTGCATGGCGACCATCGGTTATGAGCGCCTCAGAAGCGATCGAGCACCCGACCCGGATGCGATACCGGGCAACGAGTTCGTTCCCGAGCGCGCCGATGAAACCCGCGGCGATCACCCACGGAATATGGTCGATCAAACGAGGCTCGAACAACCGCTGGAAGGATTCCCAGATCACCAGTGCAGCCGAAACGGCGATCGCAGCCACAATCACGAGCCCGGCAACATCCTCTGCACGGTTGAACCCGTACGTGTAGCGGCGGGCCGGCGGTCGCCGACCGACAGCGAACGCTATCCACAACGGAATCGCCGTGAGCGCATCGGTTACGTTGTGCAGTGTGTCTGACAACAGGGCAACAGACCCGCTGAACACGACAATGATCCCTTGGAGCAGGGCCGTGACACCCAGGACCACCAGCGAGACCTTTGTGGCCCGGATACCAACAGCGCCCGTATCGAGCAACGCTGCGTTCGGGCCGTGATCATGATCGTGTGCAATCAAGTGTCGAACACCGTGAAACAGTCGAATCAGCCGTGACTCCCCACCGTGGTCAGCATGGTCGTGATCGTTGTGGTCGTGATCGCCACTCATGTGGTAAAGGTGGTGCGACCGGCATCGAGAGCGGCATCAGCGGTACGACTCGGAGCGGTGCCAACAACGCATGTAGGTCGAGCCGGTGTCTCGGGGTCAGCGCTTCATCGGTTCAGCTCGGGCCAAGGTTCCAGGATCACAACGGCGGTCTCAGCAGACCGGCGGGCCGCGTAGGCGTCCAGGTTCGTGTCGATCTCGCGCCACCGGGCCCACAGTCGCGACCTCTCCTCTCCCACAGCGGCTCGCCCTCTGACGGTGCGCCGGCCATCGGTGAGATCAACGATGACGTCTGGATTCGCTTGGAGATTGAGCCACCACGCAGGCTCGCCGCTTGCCCAGCCGTTCATCGCCATCGTGACGAGGTTCGGACCATCGTCGAAGTAGCCAAGGATGACACTCCTCTCCTGGCCAGTGCGACGACCGGTGGTTGTGAGATGCATCATTCCCCAGCGGTTGGCCTTCGGACGCCTCAATCCGAATCGACCACCCGTGAATCGATACAGGCCGCGGTGCGTGGACCAGGCGAGGCGAACGAACCACCGCGGAGGAAGCCACGCTCGTTTCGTGCCTTCGTCTGACATCGGGCGCTCCTCCATGACGTTCGGTCAAGTCTAGCTGAGGGTCCCGGCACGAGTATCAATCAGAATTTCATGAGGGGGTGGGCCGAAGATGTTGCCGGTCTAGCCGAACGTGACCGTGGCGAGAAGCTCGTCGGCTGTTTCGAGGAAGTCATTGAATCCGAAAGGACCCGATCCGGCCATGATGGCGAGCACGTTATCGCCGATCTCGAGAACGATGACCCTGACTTGTTCGCCATCGTTGAAGCTAGGTGGGTCGAGATCCACCTGGCTATAGGTCTGGTTGTTCGGGAATAGGGTTGTTTCAGCCGATCCGCCTCCAGGCACCACCACATCGACGACGAAAGAGACACCGTCGATACCGCCCACTTTCGCCGGCACGACTTCGGAAGCTTCGCATATCGCTTCGCTTTGTATGACCTCCACAACGGCCTCGCCCGAGTAGGCCGGGAAAAGTATGAAATTGAGCGCTTGCTGGCGCGCTGGTTGTCCAAGGAGCAACAGTGATGCGAACTCGCCCCTGAAGTCCCAGAACTCGCTGATGGAGAACCTGATTGTCGGGGTCATGAGCGTCGTGGTGTAATCACCAACGGAGAGTCGTTGACCGGGCAAGATTCTTCCGACCGGATCGAGGGCCTGCACGTCCGCGTCGGTGTCGAGGGTCGTCGCTGTCGTAGCCACTCGTGTTGTCGATGTCGTGGCTGCCTGTGTTGTGGTCGTGTCCACCGACTCAGATGCTGTCGAACTGCTGCAAGCAGCAAGCACGAGCATGAGCGTGACTCCAAACGAGGCTTTTGGGAACATCGTCCATTCCTTGCCGCGCGCTTCGCACCAAGCGGCTCCCTGCAGGCGCTTAGTCTTGGGCGTTTCATCGAGAACCGCGTGCGTCCAGACCAATGTCACGATTGTGACAATCGATCGGAGATCCCTCCGAAGCACCCACGCACGGTGGCAGCACCTGTGCGTGCTCGAAATCGTTGGATATGGCTTGGGCCGGTCGCTGCCTGACACAACCTCCTGATCGACACGGGGAGCGAATTCGTTCGGCGGCCGAAACGGCACACATGAAATCGCCGAACGGCGCAACTTTGGACTCCGCCACGTGGGTTCTGGCATCAGCTGGATAGCCTGAGCTTCACCGAGAAAGGATGCATCATGAAGTTGAAGATCTTCTCTGTGAGTTCCGGCAACAGGAAAACACAGTTCGAGTCCCTTGAGACGGATGTGAACGAGTGGCTTGCCGACCAACCAAACATCGTCATCGTGAACACGAACGCTCTGTCCCAGCCAAACGTGAGCTGGTCGCATCTTGCACTGGCTGTCTGGTACACAGACAAGTAGCCGCTGTGCTTCCGGAGCGTGCATCGTCGGAAGAACGTGCGATCAGTCGAGGCACGAATACATGAGGATATTCAGTTGGTCGTGGGTGAGGTCCTGCCTCAGATTCGAGTCGCATAGGAGACGCTGCGAAACGGCCAATCCCGGGCAAGCCACTCGCTGAGGGCCTGCCAGACGACCAGGTCCATATCTGATCTACTCTTCCTTACCCAAGATCGCACCGCAGCATCGTTGCCCTCGTGACACGGGACGATGTACACGCATCCGATGACAATGTCGCCTTCGAGGATCGAGTAGGTGAAGGACTCTCTGTCCGCAAACTCCATCGTGTGCGTTTCCAGATCGCTCAAGTTGTCTGCGAGCGTCATGGGCGCCGGCCAGTCACGATCTCCCATCCCGGGGGTGGCACGGATGTGTTCGATACTGGTCATCCAGGCCTCGTGGTCCCGATCGTTGTGGACAGAGCCAAGTGGTTCAAGACAGAATCCGGGTCCGTCAAACGTCAATGGAACTTCGAAGTCAGTCGGGACGAACGGCGCTTTCACCGGTTCACAATACGACCGAACTCCGCCAATATGTATTGCGATGTCGATGAGCTGTTCGGCTCATGTGCCCTTCTGCGGACGGTTGGCTTCGGTCAGCAGAGTCACCGCTTCTTTCGAGATGATGCTCTTGTGTCCGTCGTCCCACTTGATCTCGACGGAATAGCCGTGAATCGCGATGACCTTACCGGTTGCAGCGACCTGCCCGACCTTCTTCGTGCGTCGCACGACTTTGGTTCCCCTACGCAACATGCTTCACCTCCTGGTCGCATCCTGAATGGCTGGTGAGTCAAGGAATACAAGGTGCTGTCACCAACGATACTCGACCCGAGCGATGCCGTCCAAACAGACCCATATGGCGCTCTGTCCCCTGTGTTTGGCGCCACGGCGGAGCGGGATGGGCGGTCGGTGCGGCTCAGTCGGCCGTGATCGCGGCGTAAGGGGCGAGGACGGTGTCCCATCCGGATTCGTAGTTGTCGCGGACCTCTTGGGCGATGTCTCCCCGTGCCTCCCACCCGCTGTGCACCAGCGTGACACGGGTCCCTGAGTCGGTGGCGTCGAACCGTATGTCCACGTTGGTGCCGGCCTCTTTGGGCAGTCCCGGATACCATGTGAACTGAACACGCGCACCGGGGTCGTATACGGTGATAACGCCCCACTCGTGCTCGACTCCGTCGCTTGTCACCTCAGCCAGCGATCCGCCGACGCGACCGTCGATGTGGACGGTTTGTGCATCATCGGTTGACACCGAGTGGGTGCTCAACGGCCACCATCTGTCCATGTGGTTCACGAAGAGGTCGAACGCCCGACTGGGAGTCACTGCGACTTCTAGGGTCTTCACCACGGGAGCGATCTCCAGAGATTTGTGCATTGTCTCTCTCTCCTTGTCCGATTGGGGAGTTACGAAGTCTCCGAACGTTCCAAACGCCGCAGTCCACATCTGATCGAGCCACGTCCGCAACATCGCGGAAGCGTCGGTGCGTGCCGCATACAGGTTGCGAGTTCCGACCGAAGTGGCTCGGGCGAGGCCCGCCTCGACGAGGACGGCAAGGTGTTGGGACACCGCCGGCCGACTGACGGGCACCATGTCTGCGAGCTCAGCAACAGAACGCGGTCGCTCGCATATCAGTTCGAAGAGCTCACGTCGCACTGGGACCGAAAGTGCCTTCATCGCCTTGTCGAGTTCCATGTCGACAAATAGTAAGCCCTCACTTACCGTTAGTCAACACTTACGTATACTCTCGAAGAGCACCCTGAGCCGGCAGCTCCCGTGGGCGGCGTACCGATCAGCAGGGACGGGGCAGTCGAGGATGGCTATGCGGCCCGACTGCGGACTCGGTCGTGGTGGAGATCCTCCAACAGGATGGCGACGCGACCGGCAAGGCCTGTGACGATCGCCAGCGCGACAACCATCAGCACGATGAGTATGAATGGGTTCATCAGAATGGTGTTGACGCTGGTGGCGGCGATGTTGTAGATCTGAGTGGTCATGCTTGCATGGTGAGGCATGACGACCCGGAGTTCTATCGGGTATGACCCTGGTCGGCCCCTGACTCCCTGAGACCGGGTCAGGATCGACCGTTCAGGCACTCATGCTCAGATTGCACAATACGGGCGGCGCTCTTCCGTTCTTGTGGCAATGCCGGACCTGACGCTCATACTCAACCTGTCCGAATGGATCGGCATCGACATCGAGGGCGAGCCCGGAGTCAACGTCCCGACACCGTCGCCTCTCGATACCACCGCTCTCGGGGCGCTGTACTTCGACTCCTATCCGCCTGGCATCGCCAACTCGACCCTGGAAGAGGCCACTGAACGTTCGTATCACGCCACCCGCTGCGAATCTATGATCATGGGCTCAGGCCCTCCAAGGAGCGAAGACATGGCACGTGTGCGATACATGGTGGATGATGTCGACGATGCTGTTGCGTTCTACGTCTCGAAACTTGGCTTCGAACTCGACCAGCAATTCGGATCGGCAATTGCAATCCTGGTTCATGGCGATCTGGAGCTGCTGGTTGCCGGACCAAGAACGTCTGCAGCCAAGTCAATGCTCGATGGTTCCACGCCAGGTCCCGGAGGGGGCTGGTCTATGTTCGTCCTGACCGTCGACGATCTCGAGTCCTACGTCTCGGAACTCAGGGAGGCAGGCGTGGAGTTCAGAAACGAGATCGTGGACATGCAGGGTCGAAAACAGATCCTCTGCTCGGACCCTTCCGGCAATGTCATCGAGCTCATTGAGGCTCCGTAGGTTCCTCGCCCGGCGGTCACACCAAGCCGGACAGACCCACCACATGAGGCCGCGACTTCCGATGCAGATCGTGGCTCGGGGTCCCTCTCGACTCGATGCCCGCGAATGAGAGCCAGTGGGCGCGATCACCCTTGACCTAGGATTCGCAACATGCGTATCACGGGAATCATCGTCGGATCCGTCCTCGCCCTGATAGGTGCTGTCTGGACACTTCAGGGCCTCAACTCTCAACTCGTTCCGCAGAGCTTCATGACGGGAAGCCGAACGTGGATCGTGATCGGCGTGTTGACTTTTCTTGGCGGTCTCGCCCTCGTTCGATCGAGTTGGAACCGCCGCTGAACGACACCGGTATGGGCGCACTCCGCCGGCACCGAGCGGATCGTCAATGCCTCGAATTTCCCTATTCGTCCTTCACACGAACTAGGACTGCTGAACCCCTTGCTGTCACGTTGCCGCCGACGAGTAGATCCGATTCGACGATGACCTTGCGATCCGATATCTCGACGAGACGGCCGACGATCCGCATGCGATCAAGTGGTGTCGGTGCGAGATAATCCACCTCGAGATGAGCGGTCACATACCGCGGCGATGGCTCTGAGCCGACGACGGTGCCAGCGTTCCTCATTGCGAAGATCGCGGCTGAACCGGCTGAGTGACAGTCGATGACCGAAGCAATGAGACCGCCGTATGTGACCCCGGCGAACGCCGTTTGGCTTGGCTCTGGCCGGAATTCTGTGACGGTCGACTCGCCATCTGATCGTGTCTTGAGCTGGTATCCGTGGTCGTTCAATGTGCCACAGCCAAAGCAGTGGCTGGCATCGTCCGGATAGGTGTCCTGGATCGGAATAGTGTCTGCCATGACGTCCATGATGGCAGACACCAGTCAGCTGTCCTGAGACGCAGGCGGAATCGGGTCACCCGAGTCGCGTTCGGCGATCGCACCGGCGAACCCGATCGTCTCCGCTCGATCTTTGAACCACACGCCCTCTGGACTGTGCCTCGCCATGCCATCGAACAGGGTTGCGAGCATCTGGGTTGTGGGAAGGCCCATGCTGTCGATGGCCTGGTTGACCATGAGCTTGTGCATCATGAGCTGATTCTGGGGAATCCCCGCGATACGCGCAGCAAGCTCATCGACCCGGTCATCGAGTTCGGGCGCGGGAACGGCATCGAGCACGAGACCGATGCGTTTCGCCTCGACACCATCGATCAGATCCCCGGTGAAGAGCATCCGTTTCGCCTGTTCCGCACCGACCCGATACACCCACATCGCGGTGGTCGGACAGCCCCATACTCGGGCAGGTGGATATCCGATCTTGGCATCTTCCGCCATCACAACGAGGTCGCATGAAAGGGCGATATCGCTCCCGCCCGCAACGGCGTACCCCCTCACTTTTGCGATCGTGGGCTTGTGGCACCGCCAAAGCGACATGAAGTGCTCTGTGTTGCCCGACATGCCCGCGTAGTCGATCATCGGATCCCACGGCATTGACTGATGAAATAGCGCCTCAGGATTCTCGGCATAGAGCTCGAGGTCGTACCCCGAGCTGAAGGCTCTTCCTGATCCTGTGACAACCACCACGTGGACTGCCTTGTCCTCCTCTGCGAGCCGGACAGCGGCACCGATCTCAGCGGGCATGTGGTCATCGATGGCGTTCAGGCGTTCGGGGCGGTCGAGGGTGATGGTCGCCACGCGACCCTCGACTCCGAAATGGATGCTCTGGAAGCTCATGGACACTCCTCTCTGTGTTCGTGCCCATGCTACGGGACCGCGATCTGCCCAGTTCGTGTGCCGACTACCGTTTGGGGCAACGAGAGGGAGAGGGCATGGCACCAGACGAAACCCCTGAATTCGAGATCATCGGCGAGGTCAAGGCAGACACGGTGAAGATCGTCCATGCAGGTGCAGCACTTGTCCAGGCGAACACGGTGACTGTCACCCAGGCCGGAGTTCAGCGCATCGAAGCGACCCATGTGACACTCGCGCATGGCGGGGCCGGCATCATTGGAAGCGAGACCATGGAGTTGCGCAACGGTGGCGCGGGATTCCTCACCGC
>JAZFUH010000244.1:0-2923 GCA_036447125.1 Acidimicrobiia bacterium
ATGGTTACTGGCAATGGACGCTGACGACCATATCAAAGCAACGAATATTCCTAATCCGAAAGCGGATGCGGTCCGTCGCACAGCCAGCCCTCCCTCCCGACGAATGCGTACGCGTATGCCCATCCGTTTGGTGACGGCATCAACACGATCGTGGCGGGCTGAGAATCCTCGGTAGCTCCACCCACGAGTTCACGCAAGAACGCTGCGATACACCGTTCATCGTCCCGCAGCACTTCCAATACTTCGATATCGACACTGGGCGTGTCGCCCGGCTCGACAAGATCGAACACGGCGAGGCTGTCCGCTAGATAGGGTGTGTCGGCGAACAGCTTGACGAAGGTGTCCACATCACCGGAATATATCGCTTCAAGGCGGCGGCGTTCGAGGTCCTGGAAGATGGCCTGGATCTCGGCGATGCGGTCAACGGTCGTCGTCGTCTCGAGGACAGTGGTTGTGGTAACGGTCGTCGAGGTCGTGGTCGGTGCCTCGGTTATCGGAGGTGCGGTGGCAGGTGAATTGCCCACGGTGGTACAGGCCCCCAGTCCCACAATGGAGGCCACCACTACGACCGCCAGACGATTCTTCATCTGTCCCAACCATACGGACCGCCAGAGTCCATACAAGCCCCCCATAAGCAAGCTTTTCCCAACCCACAGAACACAATACGCGTACCCAGGGTTCCTGACCGGACTCAGTGCGGTCAGGGACCCTGGGGTCGCGGGATTAGGGGAGGGCGGCGGTGACGGCGGCGGGGAAGACTACTGAGACGTCGCCTTCGATGCGGAGGGTGAGATAGATGGAGTCGTCGTGTTCGGTCTCGCCACGGTTCACGATGGCGTAGGGAACGCCCCGTCGTGCCGCGATCAGCGGTATCTCGGCCGCGGGGTAAACCGAGAGCGTTGAGCCAAGAGCGATGACGAGATCTGCGGCCTGGGCAGCCTGGTCGGCGCGGTACAACGTCATGGGATCGAGCTGCTGACCGAAGCTGATCGTGGCCGACTTGAGGAGACCGCCGCAGTCGCACACCGGTGCCTCGTGACTCGCGGCGAATGCATCGAGATGTGGCTGGGTGGATGACCTCTCGCCGCAGTCGAGGCACGACACCTCCATTGCGGTCCCGTGAACCTCGACAAGCCTGTCGGCCGTGATACCAGCGGCCGCATGCAAACCGTCGACGTTCTGCGTCACGAGAGCATTCAGCTTCCCCGCCTCCTCAAGCTCTACACAGGCATGATGCACGGCTCCCGGCCTGGCATCGTTGAAGTAGTCGGCCGCGCGAAGCTTCTGATCCCAGTACTCAACCCGGGCATCCGGATCATTCACGAAATCCTGGTACATGACCGGCTGCTCGGTCTTCCACACACCCTTCGGACCTCGATAATCGGGGATTCCGCTGTCCGTCGACACACCGGCACCCGTGACGATCAGGATCTCATCGGCTCCAGCGATGAGCTCCGCGAGAGCATCGGCGTCAGACATGACAGATGACTTCCAACCCGGGGACGCCACGAAATCCAGCGTCATGAGTGACCAATCGAAGATCGAGCAGTGTCGCGGTAGCTGCAATCCGCAGGTCAGCCACATGGACCTTCTCGTGGAACGAGTGCCCAACGCGCTGGCACTCCACCCTGAGATTGGCCCACTCGCGCACGAGAGCGTCAGCTGGCGGAACCGTCACAGCAACTGCGAGACGCTGCTCCATTTCGGCGATCCGCCGTCGTCCCCACGAAGCGTTGGCTGCTCCATATCGGATTTCTGCTGCAGTCTGAAACGAGATCAGGAGCCGCTTTCGCTTCGTATCCATCTCGTACAACTCGACAAGGTCGGTCGTTACCTCTTGCAGATTCGCAGCGAAGACACCCGTGTCGACAACGACGGCTCCTAAGTCTCTTGTCACTCAGTCACCGCTTGCCAGAAGGCGTCGAATTCCTCGCCACCGAGACCGGGAATCGCGAGATCGCGGAGGCTCTCGACTGGCTCCACGCCTGCAAGAGCTTCCTCGAGATTCCATGTGTAGTACTCACCAACAACACTCGGTTGCGCACTGATTACGGCCTGCGCGATGAAATGATCAGAACCAGGATCCCCGGGATCGCTTACCGCGGTTACGCGCACGACTTCACCCAGCAGGGTTCGTGCTATCGCGATGTCATCGAGGCCTTCATCCATCGTGAGATACTGCGTGTGCCCGCGCTCGTCTTCTATCCGATACTGGTGCCGACGCACATCGGCGACGTATAGGGTTCCCAGAAGTTCGACCGGTCTTGCCGTTGGTGGATCCGCCGGTTCCGGACTCGGGGAAGGCACAATACTGGGGCGGAACTCTCCCCTCTTGATCGTGCTCGCAACCGTCGACTCGACCCAAACGCGCTCGTGGCCCTCAACGGCAATGGCGAACGATCGAAGGGACTTCATGGCTGGCTCACCGATATCCGCTGGCGGATCCACTCGGCGGCCCAACGCATCAATCGACTGCACAAAGAGCTCAATAGCTTGCACGCCTGCGTCCGCCTCTCCGAAGTCGATTTCGAACTGCTCCATGTCGTGGGGCGCCTCGATCTCGAGAACTGCACTCCCGGACTGGATGCCGACAGCTTCGAGGGCTGACAGCTTCTTCAGGAGGTCCGGTGGGCGACCTTGTCCCGACCGGTCATTCAGAGCACGAACGATCTGGTCGATGATCTGTTGGACGGAACGGGCGATTCCTGCAAGCTCGAACAGCGGAATCGCGCCGTCACGTTCAGCGTCCATGCTGATCGTCAGCTTGGCTCGGGGAGCTTTTGAGATGCTCGGCCTCCGTCTTGGCGTACTTGACAGGCTACTCATGTAATCAAGATCTCATCCGGGTATGACAGGAACTCCGCCAACTGCTGGCGCTACGATTGCGTCCACGCCGTGACCAGTCATCTGCAGACCCGCCCTC
>JAZFUH010000245.1:0-3490 GCA_036447125.1 Acidimicrobiia bacterium
TGCAGAACATGGGCATCGAGATCACAGGTATCAAGGATGTGACACCTGTACCTCACAACGGGTGCCGTCCCAAGAAGCGGAAGGGTCGTTAACCATGGCTCGATACACCGGACCGAGGACGAAGGTCAGCCGCCGCGCTCGCCAGCTCCTCGATGAGAACAAGGCGAAGTACTACGACCGCAGACCGTACCCACCAGGGCAACACGGTCGTGGACGGATTCGCGAGTCTCAGTATCAGATTCAGCTCCGCGAGAAGCAGAAACTGAAGTTCATGTACGGGGTGCTCGAGAAGCAGTTCCGTCGGTATTACAAGAATGCTGCAAAGGCGTCCGGGATCACAGGCACAACATTGCTCGTGATCCTCGAGACCCGTCTCGACAACGTTGTCTACCGTTCCGGACTTGCGAGCACACGCCCCCAGGCCAGGCAGCTCGTCAACCACGGCCATTTCCTTGTCAACGACAAGAGGGTCGACATCCCGTCGTACCAGGTGCGTGCAGGTGACGTGATCACTGTCAAAGAACGAAGCAATGACATTCTCCCTATTCAGCACGCGATAGACACTGTCGGTAGGACCGTCCCTGAATGGATCGAAGTCAATCCGGGCGATCGCAAGATCACCATCGACTCTCTGCCATCTCGGGAACAGATCGACACCGACATCAAGGAACAACTCATCGTCGAGCTCTACTCAAAGTAGATCGACGAAGCCGAACCACGAACACAGGAGCGAATGTGCTCATCACCCAGCGCCCCACAATTGAAGAGGATCCACTTACCGACATCCGTTCCAAGTTTGTCGTTGAGCCCCTCGAGCCAGGCTTTGGTCACACACTCGGGAACACGATGCGTCGCACGCTGTTGGCGCGCATACCGGGAGCCGCGATCACGTCGGTTCGTATCGATGGTGTCCAGCATGAGTTCTCCACGATCGAAGGTGTCGTAGAGGACGTTGTTGACTTCATATTGAACTTGAAACAGGTCGTTCTCCGCATCGACTCAGACGAACAGCAGACGCTCTACCTGTCCTCAAAAGGTAAGGGAGAGGTCACAGCGGGGGATCTCAAGGCCCCTGCAGGCGTCGAGATCGCAAACCCTGATCTGCACCTTGCGACCCTTGCCGCGTCGGGCAAGCTCGAAGTCGAGCTCACGGCCGAGCGTGGTGTCGGATACCGCAGCGCGGACAAGAACCAGACGAGCGACACGATCGGCGTCATCCCGATCGACTCGATCTTCTCGCCGGTCAGGAAGGTGTCGTACAGCATCGGTCTGACCCAGGTCGGTCAGCGAACGGACTTCGACAGCCTTGTCCTTGATGTTGAAACCGACGGGTCCGTGACACCGTCCGAGGCCATGTCCTCGGCAGGCGGCACGCTGAGAAACCTCTTCGAGCTCATTTCTGAGATGGACGACTACGAAGCTCTCGTGCCGGATGAGCTCGCACCGGTCGAACCGTCCGGCCAGGAGCATCTCGGTCTCCCGATCGAAGCCCTTGATCTGTCTGAGCGTCCCCGTAACTGCCTGCGCCGTGCACAGGTGCAGTCGGTCGGTGAGCTCATCGAAAAGACCGAAGAGGATCTTCTCAACATCACCAACTTTGGCCAGAAGTCACTCGAAGAGGTTGTCGCCAAGCTCGACGAGCTCGGTTTCTCGCTGAAGAACTACGCTGACGTCGAGGGGAGCGTTGCCTGATGCCACGCCCAAAGAGGGGGAAACGTCTCGGCGGATCGCCGTCGCATCAACGCAAGATCCTCTCGAATCTGACCGCGGATCTGATCATGCACGAGCAGATCACGACAACCCATGCCAAGGCGAAAGTGCTTCGTCCATACGCAGAGAAGATGATTACCAAGGCTCGCCGCGGTGATCTCCATGCTCGCCGCACGGTGTTGAAGAAGATCCAGAACAACGACGTCGTTACGAAACTGTTCGACGAAGTTGCGCCCCGATACGAGGATCGCCCGGGTGGCTATCTCCGAATCATCAAACTCGGACCTCGTCGTGGCGACGGAGCCGAGATGGCAATAGTGGAACTGGTCTAGCGGTTCACAGTCAACAGTTCACCTTGCACAAGGTGAGTTCGCGCGCGTCGGACAGTATCCTCGCCTGACTTATCCAAGGGGTGATCGCTCTGGGCGTCGTATTCAGCCGCCTCCTCCAAACCGTCAAACTCGAACGCGATGCGTTCGTGTGGATGGACTTCAACGACCGCGCGACCGGCGACGCTGCAATTCTCGTTGCCATCACCCAGGTGCTGATCTCCCTTGGCCTTGGTACGTCGCTGCTGAGCATTCTGAATCCCGCCGTTCTCATCCAGATCCTTCTCAGTGCCCTCTTCACATGGGTGATATATTCGGGAGCTGTGTACGTGGTGAGTCGGTACCTTCTCGACGCATCAGGCACATACGCGATCTACCTGCGCATCACGGGATTCGCCTTCCCGACGCTGCTCCTTGTCGTCTTCGTCGCACTGATAATCTCCAGCGGATTCCTTGCGTTCATCCTTGGCGGAGCGTGGTTCGTCGTGATCGTGGCAAACGGCCTCACCTACACCGTTGATCTGCCGATGCACAAGGCCGCGACCGCGGCTGTCGGGGGCCTGATCCTCATGGTGATCGTACAGGCGATCCTCGGGTCCATTCGGACCTTCTGAACGTGCCGACGTATCGTCTCGATATCGGCTACGACGGCACGGACTTTCACGGCTACGCAAGGCAGCCAGACGTCAGAACGGTTCAGGGCGAGCTCGAGAAGGTGCTCGCCCCATATACCGGTGGTACGCCAACGGTCGTAGCCGGACGTACGGACAGGGGAGTGCATGCCTCCCACCAGGTCGTATCGTTCTCGTGTCAAGAACTCGACACGCCTCGAGTCGTCAGATCGCTCAATACCCGGCTCGGTCCAGAGATCGCAGCTCTCCGTCTCCTTGTGGTGCCAGACGACTTCAATGCACGATTCTCCGCCACGGGAAGGGCATATCTGTACCGAATCAGGAATGCAGACGTACATGACCCATTGACTGCCGCGACGACCTGGACCTACGAAGAGCCACTTGATGTGGATGCGATGAACGACGGCGTCGAGCAGCTGGTCGGAAGGCATGATTTTGTGGCATTCTGCCGCAAGCAGGTCGGGCTCTCGACCGAGCGCGAAGTGTTCTGGATCCTGTGGCGACGTGCCGATGACCTCGTCGAGCTCTCGATCGGGGCGAACTCGTTCTGCCACCAGATGGTGCGATCGATCGTCGGTGTGAGCGTCGAAGTCGGCCGCGGGAGGATCCCATCCGATGCGATCCCACAGATACTCGTTTCGCCCGAACGTCACCGGTCCGCTGGAGCCGTACCGGCGCATGGTCTTGTGCTCGTTGCCATCGCGTATGACTACGAACCGCTGCCCAGACCGTCCTGGGTGCCCGAGACCCCGTAGTCCTTCAACCCGTCAAGGATGATCGTGATGTGGTCGTGGCTCCGTGTCTCAACCGTGATGTGGA
>JAZFUH010000246.1:0-6364 GCA_036447125.1 Acidimicrobiia bacterium
GGGTCACCCACAGCCCTGATGGAAGCTCCGGTGAGTTCAATGTGTTCCACCCTTTCCGGGGACAAGTTCTCCAGGACTTGTGCCGTCTGAGCTCGGAGGTCAACGGGAGCGGTTACGACGTTGAGAGTCCCGGCTTCGGCCATAGCGGCCACCAGCAAGTCGTCGACAATATTGGCAAGGTCCAAACTCTCCTCGAGGATTGTTCGGATCATCTCGGCCCGCTCATCTGCTGAGAGTCCGGAGTCATCCTGATGGAGAATCTGTCCATAACCGATCACCGCGGTCAAGGGGGTACGCAACTCATGTGAGATGGAAGCGATCAGCTCGTCCTTGGAGAGGAGGAGGTGCTTCAGCTTGTCGCGAGCGATCTCACGCTCCCAGAAGGTACCGATCATTCTGGCTGCGGTCGTGAGCAAGGACAGATCTTCATCTGTCCACTCCCGAGCGACGATATCGGAGAAGGCGACCAGTCCGGCCCACTCGCCATCGACGAATATCGGGATATTCAGCTCGGACTCGATCGGGTATGGGTCGGCAGCGTACAGCTCGTACTCAACCCCTTCGAGTTGATCGGGAATGACGACAAACGGTTCTCCCCTCTCCAGGTGGGATCGAGACGTCGGCATCCGATCCCAAGGAACCAGGTCCCAATAGGGGTCGTCGACTTCGGAGCCGGGGAGTCCCGGCCTCTCGGACTCGGCCACGGTCTTGGAGCAGAACCCCAGGTCGGGATCCACGACATTGCGTTCGACAAACACGTAGTCGGCCTCGGTCGCGGACAGGAGTGCTTCGGCCGCACGTTTCTGTTGATCATCTCCGCCACTGACAAGCAGGGCCTCTGCGCACTCGGCGAGCGCCACCTGGTATCGCAGGCGGCGCTCCTGAAAACAGGACTGGGATTCTATCTGTTGCTTGAAGTCGTCAGCTCGGACAGCACCACCGATGACATGCGCAACTGATCGGAGGAAATCTGTGTCGTCGGCTGTGAAATCACGTTGGTACCGAGTATGCACGCCAAGGACTCCGTATGGCTCGTCCCTGTCGGGTATCACCACGCTCATTCCGCTCACCACACCGTGATCGGTGAGAAGCGGGCCGGGGGCGAACCTGCTCTCGCCGGCCAGGTCCTTGACGATGACCGGCTCGTTGGACAACAGCGCGTATCCCGCCTGCGAACCGTGATCACAAGGAACTGTGGTCTCTCCAACGCATACCTGATCTCCCCAACCGCTACCAGCCACCACAACCAGCGACTCACCGCAAGAAGATCGACGAAAGACCGCGGAGAACTCGACATCAAGCACCTCGCAGAGCAACTCAGCCGCGGAGTCCAACAGCTCGCCCAACTCCAGACCGCTGAGAGCCATCTGCCCCAACTCCGCGACAACTGCGTGATGCGACATCCGGGTCGAGAGATCGCGACGCAACTCAGTCAGATCACTGGACGCAGATCGGCGTATCGTCTTCATTGGCAGCTAATCCTACAAGATGGCTTTCATTGGCAGCTAATCGTAACAAAATGGCTCACCTAGTCTTCGGCCTTGGAGCCCGATCCTTGAGGAGACATCTCCCGTCTGCCTGCAACATGCGCACCGGATGGGTCTCACACCCCAAAGATGAGTTCGCGCAACCTCACTCGGCTCGTTGCGAACGTTTCCAGATCGACTCTGATCGACCCGAGTCTGAGGCCTCGCATCTCATCGCCATATCTCGTCGCGACCTTCACCGTTCCGTCATCGTGTTCGAGCACTCCCAAGCCGAGGCATCGGCCTCGCTCGTCCTGCACGCCAACGAGCATGCCATCGAGCCGACTCACATCGAATCCGTCCGGCAGCGTGGGGGCGAACACCGTTGTCTGGACCCTCCAACGCTGCGGATCATCACCGAGGTTTCGACGCAATGCATCGGCTCTGATGTCCTGTCTCTCCATTGGGGACCCCGGAACGATCTCATCCGGAGGGTCGACCTCGGCGACCCTCGTGGAGAGGAAGCGTCTCAGCATGCCGATTACCGGATCGAGTTCGGCGCCACGCCTGATCGCGATCACCAACGCAGGCTGAGCGAGTTCCACGAGGTGGTACTTCAGTGTCTGACCGACTACACCCGTGACGACTCCCGTTGTGTCACAGATGACAAGGTCGGCCTTCTCCTTGGCAATATCGATCAGCGCCGTGACGGCAACGACATGAGGCAGGACGACCCCGTTCGGCTCGACCGCACCCACGAACCGGAGCTCGTCCGGGACTGCGAACGATTCAAAATCATCAAGAGATGACACGACCTTCAGCCCGACACAGCCGACAGGTCCCACGGTTGCGGCAGCGACATCGCCATCGACATAGGCCACGGTGCGGCCATGTTCGACCGCGTCAGCCAGCAACATGCGCGCGAGAGTCGTCTTCCCTGTCTCGGCGTCTCCGATCACCATGACAACGCCTTCAAGCCCATGGACGCGTTCACGCAACGCTTCGTACGGCGCACCGACCCCCATCAGGGACTTCCTCGTTCCATGCCACCGATGATACGGTTGGTTGCGTGATGCCCGGACAGCCCGACGGCGGTCACCTCTGGTGGTCTGCCCTCAGTGAACGACGCATGACCTTGTGGGATGCGGTGCGGGGAAGTTCTTTGATCAGGACAACCTCATGCACCTTGAACAGCGGGTTCAGCGTGGTCCTGATCCTCTCCTGCATCTCGGCGCGAAGCGTGCTCGCAACGGGCGCACCAACCGGCACCGCAAAGACGATGAGCCGATCCGGTCCACCATCAGCGGGGGCCACTGCCACGGCAGCGATCTCAGAGACTCCTTCGATCTCACCGATAGCGGCCTCGAGATCGGCCGAAGAGACCTTGATGCCACCGAGATTCATCGTGTCGTCGACCCGCCCGAGTGCTCGATAGAGATCACCCTCTTCGCGCACCATCTGGTCACCGTGGCGACGCAACGGCCGGTCGTACACGGGGAGTCCGTCGTAGTAGATCCTGTCATGATCAAGGTTCATCAGCTCGGTGGAGAATCCCATCGACGGTGGTACGAGAAACACCTCTCCTTCGTCCCCTGGTCTCCCTTCGGGGTCAAAAAGGACAAGGTCGAGTCCGAGAGCGGGCGTCGTGAATCGCGACGCGACGCAAGGCTGGAGCACTGTACCTGTGACATATCCACCACCGATCTCGGTGCCACCGCAGTACTCGATTATGGGCACTCCGCCCGCCACCCGCATGAGCCAGCTGTAGTCATCTGCGTTTGAGGCTTCACCTGTGGAAGAAACCACACGGACAGTGTGCCAATCGCCTTCGTTGAGATCGCCCGACCCGCGCCAGGCAGCAACAATCGATGGGACAACACCGAGCATCGTGACCCCGGCATCTTCGACGAATCGTATGAAGCCCTCGCCCGTCGGCGCGTCGTCGTACAACGCAATGGCAGCCCCATTCAGGAGCGCGGCGTATATGAGCCAGGGCCCCATCATCCATCCGAGATTCGTTGGCCAGGCAACGACATCATCTCGATGGATGTCCTGGTGGAACCGACCATCCATCGCCGCCTTGATGGGTGCGGTCTGTGGCCAAGGGATCGCCTTCGGATCACCTGTCGTACCGGAGGAGAAGAGGATGTTCGTCCAGGCAGATGCAGGGAGACCGACCGGCTCGAATGTCGCGCCGGGCACCACGAAGTCATCCCACCCGATATCACCGTGTCTCAGCCGCATCCCTGAACCGGTATCGACAACGATGCACATGGGGGCGTCAGCTTCGATGCATTTGACGTACATCGGCAGATCCCTGCCGAGTCGCCTCGCTTCATCCTGAGTGACAACGGCGATCGGGGACGTGATCGACAGCCGCGTGGCGATCTCGTCCGGAGCGAACGAGTCCGCGATCGAAACAACCACCCCTCCCGCTGCGATGGTGCCGAGATACGCGACGACAGCATCAACGGTCATCGGCATCACGATGGCCACCGGGTCGCCCACATCAAACCCCGCCTTCTTGAATCCTCCGGCGAATGCAGCCACACGCTCAACCAGTTCGCCAACCGAGACCGTGTGGAGCGCATCCTGTGTGCCGCTGATGATGGCAACGGCATTCCGATCGTGATCCAGACAGGACCGGACGATGTTGAACACCGCCCCCGGCAACCAATCCGGATCAGCCGCATCGTCGCTTCCGCGTATTGCCGATGGCTCCTCGTCGAATCTGATCCCCAGATCGTCGATGACCATCGACCAGAATCCATCGGGGTCATCGACGGACCAGCGATGGAAGTCTTCATATGTAGCCACGCCACGAGATTTCATCGCCGCCGTGAGGTTCGCGTGCCTCATGGTGGCGCCGTCGGGTACCCATGTCGGGTTCGGCGGCGGGGATCGATGGGTCACGCCACGAGGCTAGCGCCGTGAGTAAATCCCCGGACATGAGCAGATCGACGGTCTAACGTGGTACCAAGAGGGAGGCGGATCAATGCGAGACAAACGAAGAACAGCGAGCATCGTGCTGCTCGGCACGATCACCATCTTCTGGGTCATCGGCTTGGCGCCGCCGGCCGGAGCCGAGGTGTTCCAGGGTGGATGCACCGGTAGCGCTTCGTTCTCAGACGGCACAACGGTGACCGAGAGCACCCCGCTCAGCCAAGTTGTGATCGTGCCGGACGGTGACACGGTCAGCTACCAAGGAAGCATCAACCTTCCTTCGCCCGATGACGAAGTCCCATTCGCCGGTGGCGTGGATGTACGTCTGCCGCGCTTCAACTGGACAGTCGTTCCGTGGTCGGGAGATACGGTGGAGGTCTCGGACGCAGGCACATACACATACGACGTCCCCGGTTTCGTCCCGAGGGGCGTACAGCTCGAGGTCTCGGCAACGCACATCCAGCAGGGTCAGACCTGTGTCGTTGCGGTGACCATGAAACTCAACGGTGATCCAGGACCCGCAGCGCTCATCGCTGTAACTGGTACCGTCGTGTTCGCCGCGGCAACCATAGGTGCCGGTGTCAAGAAGAGGGTGGCATGATGAGGGGTCGACCGATTCTTGGTACCATCGCAGGCTTCATGCTCGGCTTGTTCGGCGGTTTGACACTGATCCTGTACGGCGTTGTACCTCTGCACTCCGACCTGGTCTGGATCCTGCCACTCGTTGGGATCGTTCTCGGACTTGTTCTCGCAGCCTGGGCGCCCTTCGGCAGCGATCCGAAGGTCGAGAATGCGTCCGCTCCCCTGGACCCCGACGACGCCATCGTGGACGGCGATCCTCCTGCCGAGATCGAGGAGTCATCGACTGGGTAGACGGGCAACAGCTGCCACGATACGAACATGACAATGAAGGTTCGCCCGGCCTGGTGGGGCGGAGACGCACATGTGGTCTACACGATCATCGTGTTCGTGATCCTGGCTTCACTCGACAACGCCGCAATCGCTCTCATCCCATCCATGGTGCCCCAGCTTCGGGAGACATTCGAGGTGGGCACCGCAGCCATCGGGATACTCACCGGCGCCCAGGTGCTCATGACAGCCGTGACGGCAGTCGGGTGGGGTTACCTCGCCGACTCGAGGGACCGAAAGAAGCTGCTTCTGTGGGGCACGATCATTTGGGCACTTGCGGTCGGCTCTTCGGGGATCACGACTTCGTACTGGTCGCTTCTGGGTCTCCAGGTCATTGCAGGTATCGGCCTCGGATCCATCGCATCGGTCGGATTCTCGGTCATCTCCGATTTCATTGCACCGAAGCGACGAGGCCTCGCAATGTCCTTCTGGGGACTCAGCCAGGGGATCGGTTCACTCGTCGGGAGCCTGCTCGCGTCTCAAGCAGGGGCCCACAACCACACGCCTCCGTTCATCATCCTTGCCGTTGCAGGCTTCGTGTTCTCGCTCCTGTTCCTTACGACGTTCGATGCACCGCGCGGTTTCAAGGAACCGGAACTTCAGGAGCTGTATGCCAGCGGTCAAACGTATGACCATGCGATCACCACCGAGCAACTCCAGGAACTTCACATGGTCAAGACCAATCGTTGGCTCGTTCTCCAGGGTCTCACCGCCCAGGTGGCATATGGATCTCTCGTCTGGGTGCCACTGCTCTACCAGGAGAAGGTCATCGCCGAGGGGTACTCCCAGGCGACCGGTCAACAGGTGGGTGGCCTCTTCGCCGCACTGTTCACGGTTGGGGCGCTCTTCTCGATCCTGTTCGGGCACATCGGTGACCGGTGGCAACGGCGAGACCTCTCAGGACGGGCATACGTCTCTGCGATCGGCATCCTCACGGCCATCCCGTTCTTCCTCGTTTTCTTCTGGGTGCCGCTGCGAGGACTCGATGTGACAGACGGCGCAAGCACGGCAACGTTCATCCCTGAGGTCCTTGCTGCGATCGTCAC
>JAZFUH010000247.1:0-18697 GCA_036447125.1 Acidimicrobiia bacterium
ACCTACATCCAACAGCCAACCGGCTATCGGTCTTTCCTGCCAAAGCCGCTGCCACCTGATCCGCCGATCGAGTGGAACGATGAACTGGTCCAGGAACTCTCGGATGCCGACCGTGCGGTCGGCCGCCTCGACGGGCTTGCCCGCAGCCTCCCGAGCAGTGACCTGTTCGTTGCGATGTATGTCAAACGGGAAGCCGTTCTCAGTTCCCAGATCGAAGGCACCCAATCGAGCCTCGACGATGTGCTCGCGTTCGAAGCAGCCATCCCCGGCGTACAGCAGCCCACAGACATCGCCGAGACCGTCAACTACGTCAAGGCGATGAACAGAGGGATCGAACTCCTCGACGAGCTCCCTCTCTCGGGGCGTCTCATTCGCGAGATCCACCGAGAACTGCTTACAGGCGTGCGAGGTCAGGAACGAAACCCGGGCCACTTCAGAACATCGCAGAACTGGATCGGACCGGCAGGATGCACCCTCAACACTGCAACGTTCGTTCCCCCGCACCCCGACGACCTGCCCGAGACGTTCAGACACCTTGAGGTATACCTCAACGACGGCTCGATGCCGCCGATCGTCCAAGCGGCGCTCTCCCACGTGCAGTTCGAGACGATCCACCCCTTCCTCGACGGCAACGGGAGAGTCGGACGGCTGCTGATCACGCTCCTCCTCATCGAGAAGGGAGCGCTGGCCGCACCGCTCCTGTATCTCAGCCTGTTTCTCAAAGCGAACCGGACGGAGTACTACGACCGGCTCGGGCGTGTACGCACCCACGGGGACTGGGAGGGCTGGCTGCGGTTCTTTCTCCAAGGTGTCACCGTGACCGCCGACGACGCAACCGACACTGCCCACGCGGTCGCGAAACTCCACGCCTCCGATGTACGCATGACGTCCGAATTCGCGTTCGGAACGTACGGACCAGCATTCGTCGATCTCATCTCGCAGCAGCCAGTCGTGACTGTCGCATTCGTATCGAAGCAGCTTGAAACATCTCCAACGACGGCTGGCCTGCTACTTGGAAAGGCAACGGACGCTGGGATGATCGAGGAGATCACCGGCAAGAAGCGGAACCGGATCTTTCGGCACTCGCGACTCCTCGATCTCTTCAGCACCGACGAAACCAATCCACTCATCGACAACACAGGGGGCAGCACATGAGTATCAAAAGAGGCAGATTCGAAGCAACGATCGTGCGGTGCCGGGTGTAGGACGGCGGGTACGTCGAGGTCGACCCGTCAACGTACAACGCCGAACTGGGCTTGTGTTCATGGGTCCGCGCTTTCGCTCTCGGCGATACCGCTACTGGTAGAGCGTGGTCGCCGGCCCCCGAGATACTCGGTGAGGTCTTGCACGGTGAGGAGGCGATCGGGGAGTTCCGTTGCCGTATATTGCTCCCCAACCCTTTCACCAGAGTGTCAGTGAACCCGTCCGGGTTTTCCGGAGGCTCCATTTCCTGAGAGGATGGGGTCTATGTCAACTGCAAACAGGTATTCACCGGAGGTGCGTGAGCGGGCGGTTCGTCTCGTGTTTGAGCATCGTGACGAGTATGACTCGGAGTGGGCTGCGATCCGTTCGATCGCTTCCAAGTTCGGGTGTTCCACTGAGACGCTGCGTAACTGGGTTCGCAAAGCGGAACGTGATTCTGGTCTCCGTCCGGGGCTGACCAGTGTTCAAGTCGATGAGCTCAAGGAGCTACGTCGTGAGGTCAGAGAGTTGCGGCGTGCGAATGAGATTCTGCGGAAAGCGTCAGCGTATTTCGCCCAGGCGGAGCTCGACCGCCGACCGCAACGATGATTACGTTCATTGATGAGAACAGGGAGGAGTACGGGGTCGAGCCGATCTGTGATGTCATCGAGATCGCCCCAGCCACTTACTACGAACGGAAACAGCAAGAACGTGAGCCGGAACGCAGGTCGGACCGGGCGAAACGCGATGAGGTGTTAGAACCTGAGATCCAGCGGGTCTTTGACGAGAACTATGGCGTCTATGGGGTTCGCAAAGTCTGGAAACAGCTGAACAGGGAACGTATCTTGGTGGCGAAGTGCACCGTGCGCAGGTTGATGGCACAGATGGGGCTCCGTGGTGCCACGAGAGGCAAGTCGTACACGACAACGACGATCCCAGACGACCTGTTGGCCCGACCCAAGGACCTTGTCGATCGGGTATTCACGGCTGAAGCTCCGAATCGTCTGTGGATTGCCGACATCACCTATGTGCCGACTTGGGCAGGGTTCGTATACGTGGCGTTCGTAACCGACGTATACAGCCGCCGCATTGTGGGGTGGCGAGCATCGAAGTCGCTCGAGACCGGCCTGGCACTCGATGCCCTTGAACAGGCAATCTGGGATCGCCTCGACGGCGACACCACCGGTCTGGTGCATCACTCGGACAGGGGTTCTCAATATCTGTCGATTCGTTACTCAGAACGACTTTCCGAGGCCGGTATTGAACCGTCGGTCGGATCCGTCGGTGATTCCTATGACAACGCGATGGCCGAGACGATCAACGGTCTCTACAAAACCGAAGTCATCCGCAGGACCGGACCATGGAAAGGACTCGACGACGTCGAGTACGCCACCTTGGAATGGGTCGACTGGTTCAACCATCGACGCATCCTCGAGCCGATAGGAGACATCCCGCCAGCCGAATACGAGAACAACTACTACCGTCAAACCAGTCCAGCCGAAGAGGCCGGACTCAAACCAAACAGTCTCCGATAGACCCGGACCGGTTCAGAACTCGATGCCCTCATTGCAGTGGAGGTCAAGGCCCCACGACTGGTGGCGTGGTGCATCCCACAGGCCTACCGATCGCAGTTGTGGGAGCATCCCATCCGGAAGTGGGGTTCCCGGGTAGTTACCTCGCGCAAGGCCGCGGAGATGGACCTCGTCGCGAGCAGCAGCCGCCTTGAGCGGCTCGCACGAGTCCGCGTAGTACACGGTGTCCTTGTCTTGGAAGCATATCGGGGCCGCCATGGCACCGACCATAGTCAGTGGTCAATATCTACGACTCCGATTCTGTGATAGACGCGTGAACCCTCCGTGATTCGGTGGCCCAGGGTTCACCCCGAGTCGCCGAATCGCATACGGAGCCTGTCCATCGCCTCCGCTATCTGCTCCATGCTCGCTGCGTAGCTGATCCGGATGTATCCCTCGCCAAACAGGCCGAAGCTCGTCCCGGAGATGACGGCAACATCGAGCTCATCAAGCAGCACGGCCTGGACCTCATCGGATGTCAGCCCTGTTCCCGCGATATTGGGGAACGCATAGAACGCCCCTTGGGGTCGTGCACACCGGAAGCCGTCGATCGCGTTGAGCTGCTCGTGGATGAAGAGGCGCCGCTCGTCGAAGGCGGCGACCATGGCATCGACCGCGTCCTGGGGACCGGTGAGCGCCTCGACTCCTGCGACCTGGGATGCTGCGCTCGCGCACGAATTGCTGTTTATCTGGAGACGGATAGCACCTGCGATGAGGTCCTCGGGCCACAGGCCCCAACCAAGCCTCCATCCGGTCATCGAGTACGTCTTGCTCCAGCCATTGAGGACGATCAGACGATCCCTGATCGACTGAAACTCGAGGAGGCTGACATGGGCCTGCCCGTCGTAGACGATGCGTGAGTAGATCTCGTCCGACATGACGTACACATCCGGGTACGCCTCGAGTCCGTCGATGAGTTGTTCAAGCTCGCGCTGATCGACCACACCACCGGTCGGGTTCGCCGGGCTGTTGACGATGATGAGCCTTGTCCGCTCGTTGATCTTCGCGAGGACCGACTCGGAATCGAAGCTGAACCCCGTCTCCTCGTGGAGCTCGATCGGAACGGCCGTAGCGCCTGAGAACTCGATCACGGACCGGTAGATCGGAAACCCGGGGTCCGGGTACATGATCTCGACGCCGGGTTCACCGAGCATCATCATCGCGAAGAACATGGTTGGCTTTCCGCCGGGGACCACCATGACGCGCTCGGACGGCACCGCCACGCCATGCCGCGCCTCGATGTCGTCGGCGACCGCCTGCCGGATGGCAGGGATACCCGGGGCAGGTGTGTAGAAGTGCCACCCGTCGTGGAGGGCCCTCGCCCCAGCCTCGACGATGTTGTCCGGGGTCCGGACATCCGGTGCGCCGATACCGAGGTTGATGATCGGACGACCGTCGGCACGGAGTCGCTCCGTCCGTGCCAGGACATCGAACGCCGACTCCGTCCCGAGCCTGCTCATCCGTCCTGCCATCATGTTGTGGTGCCGAGCAGGCCTCGCGCTGCGAGATTCCGCATGAGATCCGACGTGCCGAACATCCACGGTGCGACAACGTCGCAGTAGTCGACAGTGTTGACAAGCGTGCCGAGGCTGTCGCTCGATACAGAAACGACGTCACCCACCCTGTGGGTGAACCCCTCGCCCGGCCTGTCCCTGTCCTGGGTCGGTGCGAACATCGTGCCCGCGTAAAGCACAAGGCCGTCCGGATACTGGTGTTGTCTGTTGATCGTCGCTGCGACAAGATCCTCGGGATCCCTGCTGATCAGGCTCATCAGGCTCGACCCGGACAGGGCGAACCCGTCCGTTCCCTCCAGATCCAGCTCGATCGTCATGTCCCTCAGGTGATCGAGGGTGAAGGTGTCGTCCAGGAGCCTGATGAACGGTCCGATCGCAGCTGCCGCGTTGTTGTCCTTCGCCTTGCCGAGGAGCAAAGCGCTTCGGCCCTCGAAATCGCGAAGGTTGACATCGTTACCGAGCGACGCACCGATGATCGACCCAGATGAGGACACAACCATGACGAGTTCCGGCTCCGGGTTGTTCCAGCTCGAGTCGCGCCGGATCCCGACGTTCGCCCCCGTCCCCACGGCCGACATCGGCGACGCCTTCGTGAAGATCTCGGCGTCCGGGCCGATTCCGACCTCGAGGTATTGACTCCATGCGCCCTCGGCAATGAAGTGCTCCTTGAGCGCCATCGCGGCGTCAGAGCCGGGCACGATCTGGGAGAGGTCATCGCCGATCAGCTCGACGATTCGGCGCCGGATCTCGTCTGCAGCCGACTTGTCCCCTCTGGCCTGTTCCTCGATCACCCGCTCAAGGAGGCTGGATGCAAACGTGACGCCGCTCGCCTTCACGGCGGCGAGGTCGACCGGAGCCAGGAAGCTCGCCATGGCGGGGTCGCGAGTCTCCTCGTCACTGTTCGCGAGCACATCGGCGATCGATCCGACAGGAGTCCCCTGGGTCGAGGCGACGGCGACCGGATCAACGTCGTTGCACAGATCCGACATTGTCGGTGCCGACGCAGAAATGTCGTACACACCGCCATTGCGGAGCGCCACAACACTCGGGCCAGCCGGATGGCCCGGTACCCACGCCCTCCCGACAAGCGCCCCGTCGGTCCCGTCGACAGGCAAGGCTGTGTCAGGCCGAAGGGCCCTGGCGAGAGCGCCGGTCACGTGACGTCGTCCGTCGTCCAGCGGAGGTCGATAAAGCGCTGCATCTCACCGGTGGGATTGGCGTCCCGAAGCTCTGTAGGGAGTCGATGATCCGCCACGTTGTCGTAGCTGTGCAGAGCAGCGAACCGGTGGATCGAGGTCGGGATGCCTACAGCGGTGAAGCCGGGATGGCCGGTCGATGGGTACGGTCCCCCGTGGTTCATGGCTGGCGACACCGCCACCCCCGTCGGCATCTTGTCGTTGAGCAGCCGACCGATGTGCTGCCTCAATTCTGGTTCGATCAAGGCGTACGCATCGTCATCGACGCCGCTCGACGCTGAGTAGATCCCACCCGTGAGATTGCCTTCGAGGACACCGGCGATCGCAGCCATCTCTGTCGTGTCGCGCGCCCTGACGAAGAGCGAGACCGGTCCGAAGGCCTCGGTTTGCAGGCTGTCAGGGTCGGCGACGAACGCCGCTGCCGACACGGTGAGGATCGTGTTCGCAAATCGGAACGCATCGCCGTCGACAACAGATCCCCCGACCAGCACCTCGGCCCCGGCGGCCACGAGGGTATCGACCGCGGCCGCGATGTGGTCGGGTCCTCCCAGCAGGGTCCCAGGGTCTCTCGCTGTGAACATAGAGATTGTGGCCTCGACGAACGCATCGCCCTCGCGACTCGTCGGGACGATCACGAGGCCAGGCTTCGTACAGAACTGGCCAGCGCCGAGCGTGCACGATCCGACGAACTCGGAAGCGATCTCTTCTCCCCGCTCCTCGAGTGCCCCTTGCAGGAGGAACACGGGGTTCACGCTGCTCATCTCGAGGTAGATCGGGACCCCGGCCTCGTCGGCAGGGCCCTTCAGGCTGAGGCCACCCCGTCGGCCACCCGTGAACCCGATGGCTCCGAGCTTCGGATGTCCCGCAAGCGCCTCACCGTCGGCGTGAGCGAGGCGATAGATGAGCTGGACCAGGGCGCGAGGCATCCCGGTCGCATTCCCAGCCTCACTCGCGACCTCTGCCAGGAGCTTGGTAGTCATCGGGTGGCTCGAATGCGCCTTTCCGATAACGGGGTTCCCTGCCGCGATCGCAGCTACGAAATCTCCGCCGGAGACCGAGTTGAACGCGAACGGGAAGTTGTTCGGTCCGAAGACGGCGACGGGCTTCCAGAGGGGTCGGAACATTGACCGGATCCCGGCGGCAGTGTCGATGGTTGCCATCGTCCACGAACGATCCCTGACCGCCGCCGCAGCTTGGTGCATCTGATCGGCCGTGCGCGGAAGCTCGACACTGTTCAACCTTGGCTCGGCAGGGAGACCGGTTTCGGTGGCTGCGCTCGCGACGAGCACCTCCCTTCGGTCGATCAACCCCTCGCCGAACGCGTCGAGGAAATCACCGATCGCCCCCGGTGGGACTTCTCTGAGCTCCCGTGCGGCAGCCACTCCGGCATCGAGGGCTGCCTCTACATCCGCCATCTCGGACACGGGGAACCGCTCAGGAAGCGACCGGCCCGTCGATGGGTCAACGGCACCGAAGTCGCCACGAGCATTCGCCTGTCGCCATTCGCCGTTGATGAGTACGGGTTCCACGGCCCTTCCTTCCTCCAATGTGTCGTGGAGGAGCTTCGGCACCGGCCGCAGCCCCCTTCGGTCCGCGATTTCCTGTCAGACCTCCATCTCGTCGACGGGCCACGGGCGACCACCCACGCCCCAGTTCTTCGGGGAGTGGCCCTCCACGATCACGAACGTGTGGTCGCGCATGCTCTCGTGGACGACATCGCACATGACGTCGGTCATCCCCTCGATGAGCTTCGCGCTCACCTCGTCGTCGATTCGGTAGTCGAACAGTTCGACCCTGATCAGTGGCATGGTTCACCCTCCTCGCCCCGCTGATGCACTACTATACGTCGCGCCTACGGGCTTGGTCGATGGCTGCTTCGCGGGTCTCTGAGAGGGTCATCCCAGGTGTCAGTTGCTCCGGGTCGAGCCTGAGCTCCACGAGACTGGCCCTTGACGATCCGAGGGCCCTGTCGAACGCAGCAGGGAAGTCCTCGTCGCGCTCAACGAACTCGGTGTGGAGTCCGAACGACCTCGCGAGCATCTGGAAGTCGGGGTTCACAAGATCGGTGCCGTGAACGCGGTTGGGGAACCGCCGCTCCTGATGCATCCGCATCGTGCCGAGCATCCCGTTGTTCACCAGCAAGATCACCGGATCGAGGTCGTACTGGACCGCTGTTGCGATCTCCTGAAACGACATCATCGCGTCCCCGTCGCCGGTGAAGGCCACGACCGGACGATCCGGGTGGACGACCTTGGCGGCCACGGCGGCCGGGATGCCGTACGCCATCGAACCGCTGGTCGGGCCTAGCTGTGTCCTATATGACGTGAACTGGTAGTACCGATGCGCCCAGACCGTGAAGTTCCCCGCGCCGTTCGTGACGATCGCATCGGAAGGGAGCGTCTCGCTGACATGGCGCACCACGGTCGCAAGGTTGAGTTCGCCCGGTGAGTCCTGCGGTTCGAGATCGTCGAGATAATCGGTGCGGGCGGCATGCGCCCATGCGTCCCACCGTCTGTGCTCGATAGGGTCAAGGCGGCTCGCGGCTGCCGCGAACTGCTCGTACCCGGAGTTGATCGGAAGATCCGCGCGGTAGACGCTGCCGAGTTCCTCTGGACCGAGGTGGACATGCACCATCCGCTGCCTCGGGTTGGGAACGTCGAGTAGCTCATAGCGACTCGTTGTCGCCTCCCCCATCCGCGCCCCGACGACGAGGAGAAGGTCGGCATCCTTGATCCTTTGTGCGAGCTTCGGCCGGATACCGAGCCCTCCATAGCCGAAGTACACGTCCGAGTGGTTGTCGATGTAGTCCTGGCACCGGAACGATGCGGCTGTTGGGATCCGGTTCACCTCAGCGAAAGCCAAGAGGTCGCGGCTGGCTGCCGCCGACCACCCACCTCCACCGACAACCATCACGGGCCGTTCGGCCTCGGCCAACATGGCGAGCATCTCGGCCATCTCGCCGTCGCCGGGATGAGGGCGTGCGATGCGGTACGGGCGTGCATCAGGTATCGCCGATACTGCCTGCATAACATCTTCGGGCAGGGCGATGGCGACCGGTCCGGGTCGTCCCTCCATCGAGATGTGCATCGCCTTACTGATCATCTCGGGGATGCGGTCTACGTCCTCGACCTGGCCGGCCCACTTCGTCATCTCGGAGAAGAAGACCGAGTGGTTCATCTCCTGGAACGACTCGCGGTCAAGGAACTCGCGGGGTCCCTGACCGATGAATACGATCATCGGGGTCGAATCCTGGAAGCCGGTATGTACACCATTCGCCGCATGGGCGGCGCCCGGGCCACGATTGACGAAGCAGACAGACGGCGTTCCGGTGAGCTTGGCGTGTGCCTCAGCCATGTTCGCGGCGCCCCCCTCATGGCGAGCGGTAATCAGCCTGATCTGATCCCGGACCCCGTACAGGGCGTCGAGAACGGGCAGGAAGCTCTCGCCCGGCACCGTGTAGACGGCGTCGACGCCGTGCAGGCGCAACTGGTCTACGAGGATCTGCCCTCCGTTGCGCATGTTCAGAGCTCGATCCGACGGTCGAAGAACACAGTGGCTGTCTGCCGCTTCGGCTTCGCGGCATCTGCCTCATCGACGTAGCTGATCGTCCGCTTCCCCTCCCAGAGGGTCGGAAGGATCATGACCCTCGCAAAGGCGCTGTCCTCGGTGCCAGAGGCGACGGCGTACACCGGGTCCGGCCCGGTCTCGAACCACGACCCGAGCGGCCCATATGTGCCGATCCTGCCCTCGGTCTCGACAGTGAGCTCGCCAAAGAGCTGGCAGCGTATCCCAGGGCCGGGGTGTGTGTGGCGGTAAGCGATGCCTCCCGGCGGGAAGTCGATGCGGTCGCATCGGACGACCCACACACCAGGCTCGAGCTCCATCTCTGCCGACAGCAAGGCATCCTGGCTGGGAGCGCCCTCGTGCAACTCCCACATGAGAGCTTGGCCATCAACGACCGCTCGCCCGAAGTGCGCCTCATTCTCCTCGATGTCGTAGACAACCTTGGTGCCTGTGCCGTCGGTGGCCACGCCCTCAGGGTGGTGGGTCAGCGTCAAGCGCATCGGTGACTTTGGAGATGATCGCTCAGTGGAAATACTGACCACCGTCGATCACCATCGTCTGGCCGGTGACGAAGTCGGCGCCGTCACCGCACAGGAACACGACTGCGCCGACGACATCCTCGGGTGTCTGATCGCGCTTGATCGTGCGAGCAGCGACCGACACCTCGGCCAGCGCCTCGAGCACATCTGGGTGCTGTTTCACCCCGTCGCTGACGGTGAAGCCTGGTGCGACACAGTTCACGAAGATGCCGTCGGATCCGACTTCCTTGGCGAGCGACCTGGTCAGTGCGACAACCGCCCCCTTGCTGGTGACATAGTGCAAGAGGAACGGGACGCCCCTGAACGGTGTGCCTGAGGAGATGTTGACGATCTTCCCTCCTCCTTGCTGTCTCATGATCGGCACGATCGCGCGACAGGTGAGGAACATGGAGAGGACGTTGACGTCCATGACCTTTCGCCACTCGTCGATGGGGATCTGGTCGAACGGGCGCATCTCGAGGCTCGCGTAGATTCCGGCGTTGTTGATGAGAATGTCGATGGAGCCGAGCCGATCCCAGACTTCGGCGACCATCGCATCGACCTGCCCAGCGTCCGAAACGTCCACCGCGTACCCGACTCCGCCCACATAGGTCGCAGCGGCGGTCTTCGCGTTCGCGACGTCGGCGATCACGATCGTGGCACCCTGCGCCGCGAGCCCATCTGCGATCGCTCTTCCGATGCCTTGCGCGCCACCGGTAACGATGGCGACCTTTCCTTCGAAATTCATGACTCCGCTCCCTTGGTGGTCGCCTGGTCGTGGATCGGGGAGAAGCTGGTCGGCTTGAGGATCCGGTTCTGTTGCGTGTGGATGAGGGGTTGGATCTTCCTGACGAACCGCTGCCAGCGTTCGTCCTGTTGGAGGCGCGCCCGGCGTTCGTCGCGCTCGCCGGCATCGTCGTATCCCCACATGCTCACGACGGTCGACAGAGCGCCAACGTCCGTCGTGAACCACCCGATCAGGTTGCCGAGCACCTCCTGTTGGATCGCAATGCCCTCGTTCGCGTACAGGTCGACGACTTCGCGCAGTTTCCCCGTGTAGATGTGGTAGTCGCGTTGCTCAACAATCACGTATGGCCCGTCCCTTGCTCACAGGCCGGCAAAGCAGAAATACTTCGTCTCGACCCACTCGTCGATGGCGTAGTGTGAGCCCTCCCTGCCGAGCCCCGATTCCTTGATCCCCCCGAAAGGGGCGACCTCCGTAGAAACGAACCCCGTGTTCAGCCCGACGATGCCGGCCTCAAGTGCCTCACCGACCCGCCATGCCTTCGCCATGTCAGTCGTAAAGAAGTACGCGCACAGCCCGTACGGCGTGTCATTCGCGATGCGGACAGCCTCGTCTTCGGTGTTGAAGACGATCACACCAGCGACGGGACCGAACGTTTCTTCACACGACATCAGCATCTCAGGGGTCACATTGGAGAGAACCGTCGGTTCGTAGTAGCGCCCACCGAGCTCATGCTCCTTCGCTCCGGTGACGACGATCGCGCCGCCAGCGATGGCGTTCTCGACGTGGGCTTTCACCTTCGCAAATCCTTGGTCGTCTATGAGCGGGCCGATCTGTACACCATCGGTGGTCCCGTTCCCCACCGACAGGCCTTTCGCCGCGTCAGCGAGCCTGGCAACGAACTCATCAGCGATGCCTCGCTGGACGAGGATCCGGTTGGCAGAGATGCAAGTTTGGCCAGCGTTCCGCCACTTGCATGACTGCAACGCATCGATGGCCGTGTCGATGTCGGCGTCGTCGAAGACGATGAACGGTGCGTTCCCCCCGAGTTCGAGGCTCACCTTCTTCACGGTCCCCGCGCACTGGCCCATGAGCAACTTCCCGACCTCGGTCGAACCGGTGAAACCGAGCATCCTGACGGTGGGGCTGCCTGTCATGGCGCTGCCGATCGCGGGGGCGTCCTCTGCGTCGCCCGTGACCACGCTGAACACACCGGGCGGTACGCCTGAACGCTCCGCAAGCTCGCAGATGGCCAGAGCCGACAGGGGTGTCTGCTCCGCGGGCTTGAGAACCATCGTGTTGCCGGCGGCGAGTGCGGGCGCACACTTCCTCGTCACCATCGCCGAAGGGAAATTCCAGGGCGTGATGCCGACCGTCACCCCGACAGGCTGCTTCAGAACAACGATCCTCCGGCCGGGGATCGGAGTCGGGATGACATCTCCGTAGACCCGCTTCGCCTCCTCGCCAAACCACTCGAGGAAGGAAGCGGCATACTCGATCTCGTCTCGTGACTCCGCAAGGGGCTTTCCCTGCTCGGCGGTCAGGATCAGAGACAAATCCTCGCTGTTGGCACGCATGAGGTCGGCCCATGTCCGCAGGATCCCAGCCCGTTGCTTCGCGGTCATCGATCGCCACGTACCGAATGCACGGTCTGCTGCCTCGATCGCACGGTTTGTCTCGGCTGCTCCCATGCGAGGTACCGAGGCAAGCGTCAGACCCGTGGCCGGGTCCTCGACGGCGAATGTGGCACCGTCGTCTGAGGACGACCATGTCCCATCAACATACGCGAGGTCCCGCAACAACCCACGGTCAGATAGGTCGTCGAGCGGATTGCGAACAGCTGAGGATGTCTCGGTGTTCATCACGCAGCCGACTCTAGGAGCCACGCCACTCAGGCACAATTCGTCTGCCCGAGCGTGTCGGGCAAGGAGGGAACTAGTGCCGCGTCAGGCAACGTTTGCGCGTCTTGTGATTTCGCGGAGTGTGTTGTCGTGGGCGTTGGCGTTGCGCCAGCGGATGTAGCGGCGGATCATCGAGTTCTGTTCTTCGTGGGTTCGGTGGTCGGTGCCGTCGAGGGTGAAGTAGCGCAGCGCTTGGAACTGGGCTTCGATCCGGTTCAGCCATGAGGCGTTGGTCGGTACGTACGCCAACTCGACGTTGTTGACCTCGGCCCAGTCACCGACGCGGGTATCGACCCTGGTCGACAGGTGCTGGCTGAAGTTGTCTAAAACAATGGCGATCCGCACCTCGGGTGGGTACAGGCTGCGCAGGTATCGGCAGAACGCCAGGAACGTGACACGACGCTTGTTGGTCTTGATATGGCCGTAGATCTAGATCTTGTCGGCACCGAGGTCATAGGCGGCGAACAGGTACCGCACGCCGAGCGTCCTGTGATACGTCGCTCGTCGTCTCCGACGCCTCGGCTGCCCGCCGTTTCGTGGAGCCGCTGCTGATGCTGCCGGCGCCCATTGGCGGCCGGGACGGGGCAACAGGTTGAGTGGCCCGAACTCGTCCATGCACAACACCACTTCGGGGTCGCCGTCTCCGGGTTCGGTCTTGCCGTCAGCAATGTCATACAGCTCCAGGACCCGGTTCTTCTTCGCTTCGAAGTCCGGGTCGGTTGACTGTTTCCACGTCTTGATCACTTGAAACGACACGCCCTCCTCACGGAGCAGGACCCGAAGGCCCTCATGGCTAATGTCGTCGACCACCCCCTCGCCGACCAGGAACTCGGCCAGCTTTGTCAGGCTCCACGTCGAGAACGGCATCCCATGATCGAGGGGCCGAGACAACGCCATCTTCTTGATCTCGTGTCGCTGCGGCAGCGTGAACGTCGGTGACCGACCTCCGCCATATCTCGGATACAACGAATCGAATCCGTCGTCGTTGAAATTGTGGATCACCTCACGCACCCGATCCAAAGAGGTGAACGCCACCTCGCTGATCTGGGCGACGTCCATGCCCTGAGCCGATAACAACACCGTCTGTGCCCGCCGCCACGTCACCACCGACCCCGACGAGCGGCGCACGATCCGTAACAGCCGGTTCCCCTCATCATTGGTGATCTCACGAACTTGAACCCTGCCAGCCACGCTTCCTCCTCGATCAGATACCGACTAGAAGTATGCGCGATCAGGAACGACAAAGCGCGGACCCGACACCCCAAACGTTGCCTGCTACGGCACTAGGCTTCCGACATGCCCGAATTCGATCCGAGAACGGATTACCCGATCGGCGAGCGCCGCCCCGATCTCCTGCGGACACCGCGAGGTTTCTCGATCGATGACCTCACGATGGACAACCTGCGAACGGGCGAGATCCCCGATGACGAGTTCCGCACATCGCCGGCGACACTGCGGATGCAGGCGGACGTCGCACGGGTCGTGGATCGCGGCCAGCTCGCGGACAACCTCGACCGGGCTGCGGAGCTCGCTTCGATCCCTGATGTCGTCATCCTCGACGTGTACACGGCACTTCGGCCGGGGCGATCCACCGCCGCCGTCCTCGAGAAGTGGGCCGAGGCGCTCGAAACCGGGTACGGCGCACCCAGAACGGCAGCGCTGGTCAGGGAAGCAGCCGTGGCCTACGCAGAGAAGGGTCTGCTCGAGTGACCGTGTCCGACAGGGAGGAGGCGAGGAAGCAGAGGGGCCTACGCGACGAGATGGTTATCGAGCCACAACCGAGCCTCGGACTCGTAACGATGGACGGCCCGAACGATCCCGCCCCAAGCCTCACGATCACCCACAGCAAGGTGATGGAGATGGACGGCAAGCGCGCCGATACCTTCGATCTCATTGACCGGTTCATCGGCCTGCACGGGATCGACGTGGCCATCGCCGAACATGCAATGGGGCTCGATGACGTGGAGATCGCCACGCGCCTCGTCGACGTTGCCGTCCCGAGGAATGACCTCGTAGCGCTGTCCGGCGGCCTGACCCCTGCGAAGCTCGCACGGGTCGTCACCCACCTCGACCCGGTCGAGATGATGTTCGCGCTCAAGAAGCTCAGGGCCCGCCGCCGACCGGCCAATCAGGCCCATGTCACCAACCGCAAGGAGAACCCGGCGTTGCTCGCTGCCGACGCAGCCGAGGCGGCTGTCCGTGGCTTCGCCGAAATCGAGACGACGGTGGGTGTTGCACGGTATGCACCGTTCAACGCGATCGCCCTGCTGGTCGGGAGCCAAGCTGGCAGGCCAGGCGTCCTCACCCAGTGCGCGGTCGAGGAGCGCCGGAACCTTCAGCTCGGCATGCAGGGCCTCACCACATACTCAGAGACGCTGTCGGTGTACGGAACGGACGGGGCGATGGTCGATGGAGACGATACTCCGTGGTCGAAGGCCTTCCTTGCGTCTGCGTACGCCTCCAGGGGGATCAAGGTTCGGTTCACCTCCGGTTCCGGCTCTGAGGCTCTCATGGGCCATGCGGAGGGCCGGTCGATGTTGTATCTCGAGGCACGGTGCCTGGCGATGATCAGGGCCGCAGGCTCCCAAGGCGTTCAGAACGGCGGCATCTCGACCGTGACGCTCCCGCTCGCGCTCCCAGGGGGGACAAAGATGATTCTCGCCGAGAACCTGATCGCCGCGTGGCTCGGTCTCGAGGTGGCCTCCGGGAACGACGCGATCGCTTCGCACTCCCCCATCCGTCGGACCGCAAAGCTCATGGGCCAGTTCCTGCCGGGCACCGACTTCGTCACCTCGGGGTACAGCGCGGTACCCAAGTACGACAACATGTTCGGGGGAGGCAACTACGACACAGACGACCTCGACGAGTGGACAACCATCCAGAGGGATTGGCAGGTCGACGCGGGCATCGAGCCGGTCGGCGATGCCGCCGTCCTCGCCGTCAGACAGAATGCCGCCAATGCCATCCAAGCCGTGTTCCGAGAAATCGGTTTCCCCGAGATCACCGATGAGGAGGTAAAACACGCCGTAGTCGGCTACGACAGCAGGGATGTACCTGACCGCGACCGGGCGGCTGACGTCGAGGCTGCCGACCTGGTGTTCGCCGAGGAGTTGACAGGCATCGATGTAGCCAGGGCGCTCGACGCCGCGGGGTTCGACGACATCGCCAGGGCGGTGCTCGGCATGCAGCGGCTCAGGGTGAGCGCCGATTACCTTCAGACTTCGGCGATCGTCGATGCGGATTGGCATGTCGAGTCCGCGGTCAACGAGCCGAACGAGTACACAGGACCGGGTACCGGCTATCGGCTCGAAGGAGATCGCTGGGCGAAATTGCAGACGCTGCCGCACATGTATGACCCGGCGTCGGACACGGCAGGAACACGGGCCGACAGCCCGCCGATCAATGTCCTCGGTGAGGCAGAGGAAGGGACTGACCCCGACGAAGTCATCGTCGGCGTCGGACCGGCATTCCTCGGCGACTTGCGCGAGACGATCGGGGGCATCGACCATGTAGCCGTCCTCGGGGCCATCATCTCGGGGATCGGGTCCCAAGGCGCATCGGTTCGGCTCATCAGGGTGCGTCGCACCTCCGACGTGGCGTTCATCGCCCACGACGCCGCTTTACTGAGCGGCTCAGGGATCAGTATCGGCATCCAGTCGAAGGGGACTGCTGTGATCCACGGGGCCGATCAGGAGCCGCTCGACAACCTCGAGCTGTTCTCGATGGCGCCGCTACTCACGATCGCCTCGTACGAGGCGATCGGTGCCAACGCTGCTGCCTACGCCCTCAGCAAACGTACGAGCCCGGTGCCGGTCGAGATCGACAACTTCGCACGGGCAAAGCACATCGTGCGGACGACGCTGCTGCACGCAACGGAGACGGCGGCGGTCGAGGACGGGGCGCCTGCCGACGAGTTCCAGCTTGAGGGACCAGGCTGAACAGGATGGCCGATCAGACCACCATGGCGACAACCTCGCCGGTGGTGAGGACGTCCCCGAAGAATAGGTAGAAGTTGCCGAGGGCAGCTGCATGCTCTGCATCCGAGGTGGCGGCGCAGGCGTCCGAGACCATCACCACCCTGAAGTTCAGCATCATCGCGTCCCTCGCCGTCGTCTCGCAGCACACGTTCGTCGCGACACCTCCGATCAGCAGCGTGTCGATACCCTTCTGGCGCAAGCGAGCCTCCAGGTCAGACGACCCGGGGATGAACGCCGAGTACCTCTCCTTTACGACCCTGAGGTCGTCCATCGCCACATCGAGCCCCGGATACAGCTCGAACCCGGCTGAATCCTCTTGGAGGGCCGCCCATCTCCCAACGGCTGCCCCATCGGAATGCCGCTCGCGCAGCACTGACCAGGATTGCTCACTCTCCCATGGAGCCGCATTCTGCAACCAGGCCACGGTGCCTCCACGACGCCTGAGACCTTCTGCAAGTCGATTGACATTGGGGACGACCGATGACGCCTGGGGACATGCTCCAGGGAATGGATCCTCCATGAAGTAGCGCTGCATGTCGACGGCGAGCAGCGCGGTTCTCGCCGCGTCGATCGAGTCAACACTGTGCTCTCTGCCCTCTCTGGCGACCGCACGGGCCACGAACTCGGCGGGCATGGAGAAGGGGTGTGGCATCAGCGCCGCCTCTCTATGGAGGGGAGACAGTCAGAACTTACCGTACTCGAGATAGGCATCCTTCGGAGACGTGCCATGAAGTATCGCAGCTCGGATCTTGTCCTCGGTCGCCATCTGGACCTCGGCCTCGGTGACGACAGCCACCGCGATCCGCTTCGGGATCACTACGACGCCGTCGTCATCCGCAAGGACCCAGTCGCCGGTCTCGATGGAGACATCGCCGATGGTGATCGGCTCACCGAGCGCATCGACCCTCCATCGACCGACGATGTCTGACGGGGTGGTGTATCGGCACCATACGGGGAAACCGATGTTCAGGATGAACCGGGCATCGCGAGTGCCTCCGTCGACGATGAACCCCCGTACGCCCCTGAACTGCAAGGTCTCTGCGGAGAGTTCCCCCATGTGCGCTGTCTCGTCATCGTTCGGCTGGCAGAGCACGACCGAGCCAGCAGGGACTTCTGAAAGGAACTCAGTCCAACGGAGAAGCGACTCGTGCGCCGAAATACCTGGATCTGGCCTGCCCTGCATCGTGAACACGACGCCGCCGACCTTGCCGGAACTCGAGAGCGGGTCGATCTCTTTCGGCAGGACACCGGTCGGCTCGTCGAGCGCGAGCAGGACATCATGGACGATGCCCGTGTAGAGCCCTTCGAGACGGTCACCGATGCGGTCAGGCTGCTCCACGGCCACCTCCACGTTCGAAGAATGCCGCGGTCGCCGCGATCGCGTCCGGGAGCGGGGTGTGGGGCACCTCACCGAGGCGCTGCCTGAGGGGCGTGTCGTCCGCACCGTCAGGGAAAGGCAGTGGATCGTCCCCGTGGGTGATGCTGTCGACCCCCGTGACATCGGCGACGATGGCGACGAAGTCCGCCACCGACACGATGTCCCCTGCAAGCGAGTACACATCCGCGCCACCAGGAGTGGTCCTGGCCGCCATCGTCAGCACCTTGGCGACGTCCGGCGCGAACTGGAACCCGGCGACACCTCCATACTGGATGTGGTAATCCTCTCCACGAACGGCTGCTTCGATCGCGAGCGTCGGCTGTGCGGTGACACCCTGATCCCGCAGCGGCCCGAATACCGTGTACGGCCTGATCCCGACGCTCGGAACCTCATCTTCGTGCCAGTAGATGCGTGCCGTGTCCTCGTTCGCCACCTTGAAGACACCGTATAGAGTCTCCGGCAGCCTCGGTGCGTCTGGTGGGAGGATCGTATCCGTGTAGTGCCGCGGATGCCCATAGACAGCAAGGCTGCTCGCATACGCCAGATGGGGGATCCCGTGGTACTTTGCAGCCTCGAACACGTTGACTGTACCGGTGACGTTCACTGCCGCTCCGAGCGGTGGGTTGGCGCGACAGAACGGAACCTGGAGGGCGGCGAGGTGGATGATGTGGGTACGACCTTCCACGGCATCCCTTACCTGGTCGCCATCGGTGATGTCTCCGGTGATCCGCTCGATCGTCGCCATGTCGCTGGCCGGGATGATCTCCCGGAGGCGCCTGTCGTTCGTGGAGAGATCGAAGATCGCAACATGTGCGCCACCGTCGAGGAGAAGCTTCGTCGCCCATGCACCGATGCAGCCCATCGCACCAGTGATCAGGAAGCGTTCGTTATCCATTTCAGGGTGCTCCTTGGTCGGGGCGGTGAAAGGTCAAGCGACCTCTATGCAGCGTCATTCTTGAGCGAATCCACTCCGAGGTAGCGTCGCTGGGCATCGGGATCCTTCGTCAACGCCGAAGCGCCCATCTCCGCTTCAATCCGACCCGAAACCATGATGAGTTGCCGCTCGGCGACGGCCGTCGCAACCGCGAGGTTCTGCTCGACGAGTAGAACGGCGTGTCCCTCTGCGACCAACGTGTGACAGGTCTCGATCA
>JAZFUH010000248.1:0-4864 GCA_036447125.1 Acidimicrobiia bacterium
GTGCGCGGATCGCCTGCCTCGGTGACCGTCGGAATCGGCGCAGAACCACCGGGTGACACCGATATCAGGATCACGGTCGAACATCCACACGGGGTCGCCGCGCTGATGTTCGTACTTGAGTTCGCCACCGCGGTTGCAGGCGAGATCCTCGGAATCAACCCTTTCGATCAGCCGGATGTGCAGATGGCAAAACAACTCGCAAGCCGAGCAATGGAGGGAGACCTCGATTCGAGCGGCGTCGTCCCCATAGACGTCTCGGAGTCGCGCTGGGCCGAGACACTGAAGCAGGCCCTGGCAGACCGAGCCGCGTCCTACATCTCGATCCAGGCGTACATCCCCCAAACGCCCGACAACACGTCGCTCCTCGATGCGTTACGCCTGGCTCTCAGCGAAATCTCTGGTGCGTACGTCACCATCGGTTTCGGTCCGAGATTCCTGCACTCGACAGGCCAGCTCCACAAGGGTGGGCCACCGGGGGGCGTGTATCTCCAGATCATCGACGATACCGGCAGTGCTCTCGAGGTCCCCGGGGCCGGCTACACGTTCAACGAGCTCATTGCCGCACAAGCACGGGGCGACCGAGCCGCCCTCGCCGACAGCGGCCGCTCTGTGATCGCAGTGGACCTCGGACCAGCCCGGGATCAAGGACTCAATGAGATGCTGCTACGAATCCAGCAGATCGCGATCGGTTGAAGAAGTTCGCGGTTTACGGTCAGACCTGAGAAGAGGTCCCCGGTTCCAAGTTCACAGTCGGCACGATTCCGAAACTGTGAACTGTCAACCTACGTCTACGCCGCGGCGTCCTGCACCAACTGTCCGCATTCCACGTTCCATTCCATCAAGTCTGACAACGGAGGTCGGTCTCCCCTCGTCGAGTTCTGCAGCGATGCTCGGCAACTCAAGTCTGAACACGCTCAGATCATCGAAGCGATAGGTGAGGGAGCCGCCCATCAGCTCGGCGAGAGTTCTCGAGACTGTCAGACCCAGACCGACAGACCCGGGCAGACCAGCCGACTGGTGAGCACGTTCGTACGCGAGGAAGATCCGATCGTGGTCCCCGAACGGAATGCCGGCACCGTCGTCGATAACTTCAACGGCCCATGTCCCGGGTTCCTGGGAGGTGACAATCGTTATGTTCGGACCGCCATATCGCAATGCATTCGTGATCAGGTTTCTGAGGATCTGGCGAACCCTGATCGGATCAGCGGTCACGTTGCTTGCAGATGTGCGCACCACGATTGAGGACGCTCCCGTGTCTGTGAAACCCGCGACGACACCGTCGATCTCGCGCTCGAGGTCCACAGGCACATGACGCACGGTGACGTTTCCGACGTTTGATTGTGCAGCCACCAGAAGGTCATCGATGAGATCTGACATATCACGACTCTGCTCAACCAACATGGACGTGAACTCGTCAAGCTCGTCATCACTGAGATGCATCCAGCGTTCGCTCAGTTCGTGAGCCATGCCCGCAACCACGGTCAGGGGCGTTCGAAGCTCATGAGAAACCGATGCCACGAAGGCGTCCTTGGATCTGAGGAGATCCTTGAGCCTGGTCTGAGCCACGGATCGATCGATCGCAGCTGCCAGCACATTTGCGACAGAGAGAAGGAAGTTGATGTCATCAGCCGTGAACATACGATCGTCGACGGCAAGGGCGATGAGCGTGCCGAAATCCGTGTCAGCGCCGGGGACCATGACCGCCGCACAGGACTCAATGCCACTGTCGGCAAGCTGTGGTGCGGCGAACCGAACCTCTGCCGCGGTGCGCAGCACAACCGGCGCAGCCGTCATGTGCGCGCGATCTGCAACCGTCGAAACCGCCTCCGGAGAGAGACCAAGCCCTCCATCAGCACCCGTCAGTGAGAAGTCGCCCCCGGCCTGGCGTTGAAGGAGCACCACACTTTCAGTTCCAAGGACATGGGATACGAGTTCCGTGATATCTCCGAGAACACTCGTGATGTCGTCCGAGTCAAGGGCGATCTGTCCGATTGTCGCAGCCGCCTCCTGCTGTGCGGCCCTGGACCACAGCTCGTCCTCTATCGCCCGCCGGCTGGTGATATCCACCATCGCCCCCTCGTAGACGACACCCTCGTCTGTCTCGATTCGCCGCGACGTGTCTCGAACCCAGATCGTCTGACCGTCCAAACGGTACATCCGCTGTTCGAAGCCAACGACCACATCGGATTCCTCGAGCAGTTGCGTGAGATGGTCCCTGTCCGCGATGTCCACGTACATGTCGCGTGCAGAAAATCTGACCAGGTCGGCTTCCGTCTCAGCGCCGAACAGTTCCAACAACGCGAAGTTCGCCTTCGTGATGGTGCCGTCCGGAAGCGATCGATACAGGGCCACAGGGATCCGCTCGAAGAACTGCTGGTAGTCATATCTGGTCCGATCGAGATCGATCTCAGCCCTTCGCTGACCCGACCGATCATGCAAGGCGATCTGAACCGCCAGGTCGCTCCCATGACGGATGACGCTGCACACGATATCGACCCAACACTCCTCAGGACCGACGACGTGCACCGAGAGGTTCTCCAGCGAAACCGACTCGAGGCGATCAATGGCGGTGCGCATGCCTTCGCGCAACCTCTCGCGATCCGCCGGCGTCACGAAGTCCACAATGCTGTGTCCGACGAGATCGGAAGGCTGCCGATGCAGAAGCTGGTCGGCGGCTTGATTTGCATAGACGATCTCTGAATCGACCTGAACCAGATAGGCCGTCGGTGCGGCGTCCATGAGCCTGCGATATCGCTCAGATTCCGTCTCCGCAGCGACGGTCAGCCGGACGATGTAACTGTCCATGGTCCTGAACAGGAGATACGACCCTCCGAGGGCGAAAGTACGGGCAAAGAGGATTCCGATCTCCATCGCTTCCGATGGGCTCGCGGTACCAAGTGAAACCAAGCCGGAGACCACAGCTCCGATCTTCGACAGCTCCAGAATGACTGCGAGAACGGCGAGCCGCTCGGCACTCTTCGGTGGACCCAGGAACACGGCTACCGCGACGGCTCCGATGGCAAGGAACAACGAGATGCCTGTTGCCCACGGAACCATAAGCCAGATCCCATACGACACAAGCAGATCGGCAGTCGCAGCGAAACGCAGGCTGGCGTACCGATCGGTCCGGCGGAGAACATATGGCGTCCCCACCGCCACCAGAACGGTCACCAATGCGGCGATCCGCGCCTGTGAAGAAACTGAAAGCGCCAGAAGTATGGGCACACCTACAAAGACGTACACCGTTGCACGGATACGAAGCAGGGACCCAACGAGCCTGTGACGCTCGCTCGGCTTGAAAAGACCTGAAGACATTAGGTTTTCATCGGTCTGGTTGCACCGGAACTTGACCGCATTCCGGCATTTCGGAGATGCGCGGGGTCGGTGAGAACCGGGGAGGTGGAAGGCTGATAGCACGTATTACGAAGTACGTAATACGTAACACGTAACACGTAATAAGACCCTGGACACCGCTGAAACCCGAAGCGCCTTCCCGTCCCCTGTCGTGGATCGTTCTACGCATCGCACTCGCTCTCCCCGGATTCGACGATCCCGCCAGAGTCCTGACCGGCAAACACCCTGCGTACCTTGCTGCGGATCTTTTCCACATCGGGGATGGGGTGATAGAGATGGTCCCGCTCCTCAAGCCAGAAGGCATGAGTGAATCCAACCGTCTCGATATCACCAAAGTCAAGATTGGCAGCGGTGGCGATGAAATCGGACGCGAACGATCGAGGTATATCTGTCACAACCGAATTCCCCAGGGCGTCAACGATTGCGGGGAAAGACCGAAGCAGCGTGAAGGGATTCGCCTTGGCAGCCACCCCTCTCAACATGCAGCGTTGTCGTTCCATCCGTGCGTAGTCACTTGATCCCTTCCGCGCCCTTGCGTAGGCAAGTGCCTGAGAGCCATCGAGATGATTCCAGCCCACGTCGACGTCTACCGTGGCCCACGGATCACCCTCCCTCGGGGGGGACACCTCCGCCTGGAGGGGCTGAAGGACGTTCACGTCGATCCCACCAATGGCATCAACGAGATCGACGAATGCGGCCATGTCAATGAGCATGTAGTAGTCGATGTTGACTCCCATGAGCTCTTCGATCACATCGCGCAAGGCAGCCATGCCAGGATCGATCTCGTCTGGATACGTCCTGATCCATCTGCGTGTGAATGGGTAGATCGAGTTCATCTGTTCGGGAAAACACTTGCAGCTCTCCCATTCGGGTATCTCCTCCCCCTCCTCGATGGGTGCAGGCTCTGGAGCGAGACTCTTCTCGAACTCCACGAACGCGTCCTCGAACTTCTCCGGTAGGGGGATCGATCCGAGGTTGCGCGGAAAACTGAAGAGGGCTGCTTTTCCTGTCCCGGTGTGTATCGATGCCACGATCATCGAGTCCGTTCTCAATCCACCTCGTCCAGGCCCGGCATCGCCACCCGCAATGAGAATCGTGATCCGTCGCTCACCGACGCGCTCATTGAACGACAGAAACGGCGCCTGGCTCGACGCTGTTCTGTTGCCCTCGATCCTGATACGAGTCGCGACAGCTTCGGGATCCCACATATCGGTGTCGAACACCGACCGATACCCGACATCGGAATCCGCTCCGGTTGATGCTGCTGCCGGGTCGGAAACGATGTCAGCATCCGTACCGATCGGGATGACAGGTTCGAAGGGTGCTGACGCACCATCGGCCACGAACACGGTATCCACAAGCGAAAGAGCGTCAAGGGTGTAGCGCCCAAATACAAGATGTGGTACCACGACAAGCAACCCAAGCATCAACCAGCCGGCGGCGAGAGCCGTCGCGCCGACTGACAGAGAGACATTCCTTTGCGCCTGTGCAAAGGCATCCACGGCCGAGG
>JAZFUH010000249.1:0-3618 GCA_036447125.1 Acidimicrobiia bacterium
CCAGGTCGTGAAACGCCTCACCATGCACGCACCCGGTCGGGCGGTGAGGGGCCCAGAAGGATGACGACGAGGGAGCCCCTCGAAAGTCCGCGCTACGGGTCATCGCTATCCCGCGAATATCCCACAGAACTCGGTCCACTCGTCTTGATCCGCACTTGAGTTGTCGAAAGGGTTTCGGACTGTCAAGCGTCCTACAGCCGTTGGTGTCACAGCGGAATCCGTCATGTCGAGTGATGCGGGGTGATACCGGGTGATACACGGTCACATGTAGGGCACTTTTGTGTGAATGCAGCGCTCTCCCGCTGAGCTAATCGCCCGGGAGATGGTGAGTATACGGAGGGGGAAATTCGGGGCGCTCCGTCGCCGTTGGGCGTTTCGTGGGGCAGACTGAGCGTCCCAGAGGCACAACGTTCGCAGTCGAAAGCTCTCCCCCTCGGACCCGAATCTCATAGATGTTGCAGGGGTCGGCCCTCCTGCGCAGCGGTTTGGCACCGAGACTCTCCTGCTCAACGGGGCACCGTCGCGCTCGGGGTACGCTGAAGCCGTGAACATCGCAACCTTCGAAGCTGTTGTTGATCGCGTCGTGGAGGAACTCCCTTCCTGGGTCACGGACCAGATGGAGAACCTGTCGATCATCGTTGAGTCCAGGCCAACGCGTAGCCAGGATCCTTCAGCCGAGGGAATCCTGGGTATCTATGAGGGTGTGCCGCTCTCCGAGCGGGGTTTCGACTACTTCGGCGTAACGCCCGATCGCATTGTGATCTTCTACTCACCGCACTTCGCGTTGCAACTCGATGACGCTGCATTGAGCGAGGAGATCCGCATTACCGTGCTCCACGAGGTGGGTCATCACCTCGGACTCACGGAGGAACGTCTTCATGAACTCGGTTGGGACTGAAGATATGCCTCGCCAGTGGAACCGGTGAGACGAGCCGGGGAGGGCCCTTTCGACGCCATCCGTCCGAATCCCCTGGACCGTATCGGTGGATCTTGTGCTTCTACGGGCCACTCCCACGGGCAGCCGGTAGGATGAGAGGCGACAGAAGTGCGGAGGAATACAATGGAAAACCTCATCAAGGAAATCCAGGAGAAGACGGGGCTTTCAGCAGACACGGTGCTCGAGGTCGTCACGATGGTGACGGATTACATGAAGAATGCACTTCCGGATGAACTGGTTGCCCAAGTGGTCTCGTATCTGAGCGAAGCAGCCTCAGATCCCCAGAGTGCTGCAGCCACGGCGGCAACCGCAGCGTCAGAATTCGCGACCCAAGCTGCCAACACCGCAGCCTCAGCCGTGGGTGCGGTCTTGAATGCAGTAAGCGATGTCCTTCCGAAGCCGGATGGCGAGTGATCTCACGTGACCGTGGCTGAGTCCGATGTGGGGTATGGCGGCGTTGATTCCGCGTCGTGGCCCACCGGGTCCGGCCCCTTCGTCGCCCTCGTCGATGCGTCCAGTTCTCTCGAGACGAATCTGATCGCTTCCTGGATTCTCCGTGCGACTGAGGATCTTGATGAGCCCATCGACATCTTCAAACTCCCCCCCTCGCGCAGGCGACGACCGTTCGCAACCGTCGACCCTGCCATCGGCGAACGATTGGCAGCGGAGGACGACCCTCTCTGTGTCCCGATTCGCGTCGCCTGGCTCGCGGAAAAACGCGACGGCGTTCGCCGCGTGCGACTATCGGATCTGCTCAAACCCGGAGACCCGCGGGATCCGAACTTCTTGCTGCAACGCATCATCTTGAACCGCCACCCAGACCGATGCCGCATCGTCGTCGGAGAACCTGCCCGTCGGAGCGACTTGGAGAAGCGATGGAGTGCACCATCTGGACGCGGTCCGGCCGACGGCACCACTCTCGGTGAATTCGTGGCGCTTCAGGCCTGGATGGCGCTCGAGCGGGCCGAACGCCACCTTCGGGGGCTGAGATACAAGGTACCCAGATTCCTCAGGGAAGATCTGTTCTGGAGTCGACCGTTCCAGTCCGGCATCGAACGGTTGGCGCGGCAGGAAGGCAAACCGGAGAAGCGGATGCAGCAACGCACGGGGAGATATCTCAAGGAGATCGCGGCTCAACACTCCCCCTACATGATCGATCTCGTCAACGGTATCACCACAAAGGCGATCGAGGCAGCACACCATTCCGTGGACTACTCCGAGGATGAACTACAAGCGATCTACAGGATCGCAGCGGACGAGCCGATCGTATTCCTCCCCTCTCACAAATCGAACTTCGACCACCTCGTATTCCAACATGTGCTCTATGAAAACGAACTTCCGCTGAACCACACCGCCGGCGGAGTCAACATGAACTTCTTCCTCATCGGCCCACTGCTGCGTCGATCCGGCATCTTCTTCATTCGGAGGGAGTTCCGCGACAACGCCCCATACAAGTTCGTTCTCCGCCAATACATCGACTACCTGCTCGAGAAACGCTTCGCTCTCGAGTGGTACATCGAAGGTGGTCGCTCCCGGAGTGGCAAGCTCAGAGAGCCAAAGATGGGTCTCCTCGCATACGTTGCCGATTCCTACCAGCGCGGCATTACGAACGATGTCATCCTTGTTCCGGTTTCGATCAACTACGACCAGATAACGGACGTCGGCTCATACACGGTCGAGCAACGGGGTGGAAAGAAGGAAGCAGAATCCTTTGCATGGGCGCTGCGCTTTCTTGGTTCCCTGCGTCGTCAGAACGGTCGAATCTATGTTCGGTTCGGTGAACCGTTGGCTCTCAGTGATCATCTGGATCGCGACGAAGATCTGACATCGCCAGAAGGTCAGCTTGCGCTCCCAAAAATCGCATTCGAGGTCAGCACTCGCATCAATGCTGTCACACCGATCACAGCGATAAGCATGGTGACACTTGCGCTTCTGTCAGAGGAGAACCATGGCCTGACGATCGCGGAGACCGCCTCGAGGATCACGCCGTTCACATCGTTCGTTCAGGAACGAGATCTCCCCACCACGGACGACCTGCCGTTCGCTTCGGAGGAAGAAATCGGCGCCGCTCTTGACGCTCTCGTCCTATCTGGAGTCGTCAGCCGCACAGACGGACTCACCGAACGTGTCTACTCGATCAGTGAGGGCAAGCACCTTGCAGCCGCGTATTACCGCAATACGATCATTCATTTCTTCATCAACGCCGGCATCACCGAGCTCGCGCTTGGCATCTGCACAGGACAAGACACGCCGGTGACCATGGAAGCAGTTGTAGAGCGTGCTCTCGAGATCAGAGATCTTCTGAAGTTTGAGTTCTTCTTCTCGCCAAGAGAGACTTTTGCACACGAGATCAGTGGCGAATTGGATCGGTACACATCCTGGGAAACCAACGGGCACGACGACTTCGGATTCGCCCGTGACGCGTTCCATCCGAAGAGCCCGATCGTGTTACGACCCTTCTTCGAGGCCTACTACGTGGTCGCTGCGGCGCTCGCCTCTGCGGAGTCAGAGCTGCTGAGTGAGCCGGAACTTGCGGAGCGCGCGCTGTTGATGGGTGACCAACTCGCTTCCCACGGCGACATCTCCAACAAGGAGGCGGTCTCCACCGCCCTGTTCGACACCGGGATCAAACTCGTTGCGAGTCGGGGCCTTCTGGATGCATCCGAGAAGGATCGCGAGAC
>JAZFUH010000250.1:0-4791 GCA_036447125.1 Acidimicrobiia bacterium
GGGTTTGGTTGGCACATCATCTTCATCGACTCGAGAGAGTCGCCGGCCTCACTCGATGAACTTGCCGCAGACCCTGTCAGGTGGATGCCGGATGACACGCTCGACAACTTCTGGAACTCATGGCTGAACGACGTCGTGGAAAGGGCAGATATCACCGTGCGGAGTGACATCGGTACGTGGTACCCGCCTGTCGACGGCATCCTCCCGCCCCCACCCTCGCCCTGACATGACGATCACGATCGTCGGCCTCGGGCCGGCTGGGCTTGGTCACGTAGATGCGGCGACGATGGCCGTCGTACATGAGGCAGACACCGTCATCGTGCGAACACTTAGACATCCAGCGGCATCCGAACTGGCGGAAGCTCGCGACATCGTCACATGCGATGACCTCTATGACATGTATTCAGAGTTTGACGATGTCTATGCCGCGATCACCGACCGTGTCCTTGTTGCAGCTTCGGAAGGCTCCGTTGTGTACGCCGTGCCAGGGAGTGCAGTGGTCGGCGAGCGAGCGGTGACCAGGATCCGTGTCGAGGCGTTGGACGCAGGATTCGAAGTGACTGTGCGCCCCGGACTCTCCTTCCTCGACCTCGCATATGTCGCCGTTGGACTCGATCCGATCGCCGACGGCCTCCAGGTGCTCGACGCCAGAGACCTTCCAGACCCGTTGCCACTCCATTTGCCGACCATCATCACACAACTGGACTCGAAGCTCCGTTCTGCCGACGTGTCGCTTGCCCTCACCAGGACGATCGACCCAGCCACAGAGTTGACGATCCTTGATCGACTTGGTGATCCAGACGAGGTCATCGAGGTCGTGTCTGCGAGTGATCTTGCGCGGTACGTTGCCGGACCCAGAACCTCTGTCTACGTGCCCGCGACAACATCGGGTCTTCTCGGCTTGATCGCGACGAACCGCGTTCTGCGGCGTGAGTGCCCATGGGACATCAAACAGACCCATCACACGCTTCTGACGCACCTCATCGAAGAAGCGTACGAGACCGCGGATGCGATCGGTAACCTCCCTCAGGCTGCACCGGCGGGCGACCCGGACTTCGGCGCGTATGCCGAGGTTGAGGAAGAGCTCGGCGACCTGCTGCTTCAGGTGATCTTCCATGCAACCCTCGCATCCGAGGCAGGGGCCTTCGACATCGACGAAGTTGCAGAGAACATCCGTCGGAAGCTGGTGCTACGCCACCCACACGTATTCGGGGATGTCGAGGTCCACAATGCCGACGAGGTGCTCAGCAATTGGGAGCAGATCAAGAAGGCCGAGAAGAACCGTGACAGTCTCATGGATGACATCCCCAAGGGCATGCCCGCCGTGGCGAGGGCCATGAAGGTACAGAAACGAGCTCGGAGTGTCGGCTTCGACTGGGACGAACCTGATCACGTGATCTCCGTGCTGAAGGACGAGATAGAAGAGCTAGTCAGTGCCGGTCATGACAAGGAAGCCGTGGCCCATGAGCTTGGCGATGTCTTGTTCACTGCCATCAACCTGGCGCGCCATCTCGGGGTCGACCCTGAGGTCGCGCTTCGTTCGACTGTCGACAGATTCATCAGAAGGTTCAAGACGATGGAGCAGGACTTCACGGCCCGGTCGGCAGACATGACGGATGCCAGCCATGCCGAACTTGAACAAGCGTGGCAATCTGCCAAGTTGGTATCTGGATAGCGCAAAGCACTGTCCAAACGTATCGGCCGTCTACCCTCGGAGCATCATGACCGCGAAAGTCACGACGATCACAGGAATCCACGCCCGCGAGATCCTCGACTCGCGTGGCAATCCCACTGTCGAGGCCGATGTAACCCTGAGCGGCGGTGGCTTCGGGCGGGCGATCGTCCCGTCCGGCGCCTCAACAGGTGCGTTGGAAGCCGTTGAGCTGCGCGACGGAGGCGATCGTTATGGCGGCTTGGGGGTTCTCAGAGCGGTAGCGAATGTCAACGACACGATCGCGCCAAGGCTCATCGGCCACGACGCATTGCATCAGGAAGCGGTCGACCAGGTGATGCTTGATCTCGACGGTACGCCGAACAAGGCGAATCTTGGAGCGAACGCCATTCTGGCTGTCTCCCTTGCAACGGCAAGAGCCGCAGCGTCAGGTGTGGGAATGCCAACGTACCGATACCTCGGTGGAACAAGCGCACGAACACTTCCGACGCCGTGTTTCAACGTCGTGAACGGGGGGGCTCACGCAGCGAACTCCATCGATACACAGGAATTCATGATCGTGCCGGGAGGGCTTCCGAGCTTTAGGGAGGCACTCAGGGCCGGCGTGGAGGTGTATCACTCTCTCAAGAAGGTGCTCGGCGGCATGGGTCTGGCGACCAACGTCGGCGATGAGGGCGGTTTTGCCCCAAACCTTCCCGGCGATCGTGAGGTTCTCGACGTTCTCTCCAAGGCGATCGAGACGGCTGGTTACGAGGTAGGCGAGGACATCTCGTTCGCTCTTGATGTCGCGGCCACCGAGCTGTACAGGGCGGGTTCATACGAACTGTCCGGAGCAACGTTGTCTTCGACAGAGATGGTCGATCATCTCGCGGGGCTCGTGCGCGACTACCCGATCGTTTCGGTCGAGGATGGGCTCAGCGAGGACGATTGGGACGGTTGGAAGATCATGACGGATCAACTCGGCGAAGAGACACAGATCGTCGGCGACGACCTCCTCGTGACCAACGTTGATTTGCTTCAGAAGGCCATCGATCTTGGCGTGAGCAACGCCATTCTCGTGAAGGTGAACCAGATCGGCTCGCTCTCTGAAACTCTGCATACGATGGAGCTTGCGGAACGTTCGTCATTCGGTGCCATGGTGAGCCACAGGTCAGGCGAGACAGAGGATTCCTTCATCGCCCACCTCGCCGTTGCCACGAACGCCGGACAGATAAAGACCGGTGCGCCTGCACGTGGTGAGCGCACGGCCAAGTACAACCAGCTGCTCAGGATCGAGGAGGGTCTTGGTGATGAGGCACGCTTTGCGGGCTGGGACAGGTTCAGAAGGTTCCGATGACAGACACCCTTGAGCGCCCAGAATCTGATATTTCGGCGCCACGACCGAGGCGAAGGGCCAGACGCTGGCGCTCGGTGCTTTTCACTGTCGTGTTCGTGGTCGCCGGCTTCGTTGTCACGGGCGTGCTCCCTGTGCGTGAATACCTCGAGCGTGGGGACGATGTCGAGGCTGCCCAGTTCGAGCTTGATCGGCTGAAAGCTGAAAACGCAGTTCTCGCCGACGATATCGAAGCGCTCTACACGGAGCAAGAGATCGAGCGGGTTGCAAGGGAGCAGTACGGTTTCGTCAGGGAGGGCGAGATCGGGTATGTGGTGACCACGCCTGAAGGTGGCGAGCCTGTCGCCGAGGTTGCACAGCCGGTTCCACAGGTCGCGGAGAAACGTTCCTTCTTTCAACGACTCTGGGACTTCGTAACGGGGAACGATCAGACGAACGATGGATGACGGCCCGATCGTGGCTGTCCAGATCGGGCGACCTCCTCGCTCGCCGGTCGATGTGTCAGCTCGTTGCCATCTCGGACTTCCGGTTGTGATCGACGTGCCCCCGATTCTTGACGACGGCACTCCTTTCCCCACGAGTTACTGGCTCACGTGCCCGCTCGCCCAGCTCCGCATCTCGAGGATCGAGTCGAAAGGAGGCGTGGCGGCGGCAGACGACCTGATCGCGGAGGATCCGGACCTGTCACGGGCTTTCGCAGAAGCAATGAGCAGATATGGGTCCGATCGTGACAGGTTGATTCCGTCTGACTGGAAAGGCCCCCGCCCATCCGGGGGGATCGCCGGTTCCCGCGGAGGCGTCAAGTGTCTACATGCGCACTACGCCGACACCGCGACCGGAAATGAGAATCCGATAGGGCGGGATGTTGCGACTCATATCGAACCACTCGATTGCACGGTTCCGTGTGTCATTTCGAGTGGTGACGGAGCGGATTCCAACGAGACATGGAGCGAACCGGCGTGAGTGTGGCTGCGATCGACATCGGTTCGAACTCTGTTCGGCTCCTCATCATGTCCGAGTCGGGTGATGAGCTCCATCGCGACGCGATCGTCACGGCACTCGGAAGGGGAATGGAGGCTACGTCGCGTTTCCGGGATGACACGGTTGATGCAACCCTGGACGTCATGCGCCGATACTCGGACGCCATCGACAGCCACGACGTGTCTCGAGTGGGCGCGGTTGCGACGTCTGCTTCGCGGGATGCATCGAACGGTGCACAGCTCATGGATGCCATTGCAGAGATCATCGACTCATCACCGGAGATCATTACGGGAGAAAGGGAGGCGGAGCTGTCATTCGCCGGCGCGACGGCGAGCGCCGTCGGGGAGCCCCCCTATCTGGTGATCGACATCGGTGGCGGCTCGACGGAGTTCGTGTACGGGACGACAGGACCCACATACGCGCTGAGCGTCGACATTGGTTCGGTTCGTCTCACAGAGCGGTTGCTCCCGGACCGACCACCAACGGCGATCCAGCGATCGGAGGCTTCTGCACATGTGGACGCTGCCTTTTCGACCGTCCGGCTGCCTGGTACTCCCGGAACGGTCATCGGAGTGGCGGGAACCTTCACAAGCCTTGCCGCGATATCTCTCGGTCTCGAGCGTTATGACCGTGACGTTGTCAACGGTCATGCCCTCTCTCGAATCAGGACGAAGGAGCTGATCACCGAACTCAGCGGTCTGACGGTCGCTGAAACGGCTGCGATACCTTCACTCGATCCAAGGCGCGCACCCGTCATCCTCGCCGGAGCCGTGATCGCAGACAGAGCAACGCTCCTGACCGGCCT
>JAZFUH010000251.1:0-3214 GCA_036447125.1 Acidimicrobiia bacterium
GCGCAAGATTCGGGCCGGTGAGCACGCCGACCACCGATCGGTCGTGGTCGGGCAACACATCCATCGTGACCTCGGTCATGCGCATGAGTGTCCCCGCTTCGATGCCCTTTGAGAGAGAGAGAATGGGAACATCGTTGGGAAGTGCGTGCGCTGCTCTGGACAGGACATCGCGGTATCCGTGCGATGGCACACCCATCACGATCACCGAGGCGTCTGAGACGGCTGCCTGCAGGTCATTGGTTGCGACGAGATCGGGGGAGAGATCGAGACCTTTCAAATACCGCCTGTTCCGATGCCTCTCGTTGATGTCCTCGGCAACGTCTGGCCCCCGTGCCCAGATGACCGTTGGGACGAAGGGTGCCACAAGGGACGCGACCGTCGTTCCCCAAGACCCTGCCCCGATGACCGCGAATTTCATGAGATCAGATTACAGAACGCTCGCTCGATGTCAGAACGCTCGCTGCGCTCACTTCCAGAAACCAGAAACCAGAAACCAGAAACCAGAAACCAGCATCTGCATCTGCTCTGCATCCTTGTAATTCGGGGCCGCTGATAGCAAGCTTGCATTCGTGCCGGAACTGAACGCCAATGTGACGCCAGGACCCAGATCGTTCGTCCTCGACACGTGTGTGCTGATTGCGGATCCCCGGGCACTTCTTCGGTTCGATGAACATGACGTCGTGCTTCCGCTGGTTGTCATAGAGGAGCTCGATCGCCAGAAGGCCCGCATGGACGAGGTCGGGGCCAACGCCCGAGGTGCGATTCGACTGCTTGAGGAGATGGGAGCATCGCGAAACGGAGGGCTTGCTGTTCCGCACGAGCTCCCCGGAGGCGGAACCATCCGAATCGAAGTGAACGGTATCCAATCTGACCGGCTCCCCATCGTTCTGGATCCGACAACACCTGATCACAGAATCCTTGCAACCTGTCTCAACCTCCACGACTCGGGTTGCGACACGGTGCTCGTCACCAAGGATGCGGCCCTACGGATCAAAGGTGCCCAGCTCGGTATCGACGTCGAGGACTATCGCGGTGACGTCGTCCAGGTGGATGAGTCGTACAGTGGAGTTGCCGAGGTCGAGGTCGACCCTGATGTCATCGATGAGATCTATACCTCGGGCAAGGCAGAGATCCCCCTCCTCAATGGCGTCGTCAACCAGTATCTGATCCTGAAGGGACCTGGCTCCGCCTCAGCTCTTGCACGGGTCGCCGAGGACGGGCAGGATCCCGTTGCGGTCCGTGTACCGGGTTCGCGGCACATGTTCGGGATCGAGACCAAGAACGTCAGACAGGCATTCGCGGCGGACCTTCTCATGGATCCTGACATCTCAGCAGTGAGCCTCATGGGCATGGCAGGCACAGGCAAGACGTTCCTTGCCCTCGCCGCAGGCCTTGAACAGGTCATCGAGCTTGGGAGGTATCGAAGGGTGTCCGTGTACCGGCCGCTCATCGCAGTGGGGCGTCAGGAGGTCGGGTATCTCCCTGGCGACCTCAACGAGAAGCTCGAGCCGTGGATGGCAGCAGTCCATGACAATCTGTATGCGATATTCGGGGCAGGCGGCGCCAACCCGAAAGATATGATTGACGAGCTGTTCGAGCGCGACATCCTCGAGATGGCAGCAATCACGTTCCTCAGGGGCCGTTCCATCACGGACGAGCTCGTGATCGTCGATGAGGCCCAGAATCTCGAGTTACCGACCCTCAAGGTCATTCTCACGCGGATGGCAGCGAACTCGAAGGTCGTGTTCTGTGGAGATCTCACACAGGTTGACAACCCGTACATCTCGCCCTTCGGTGGACTTTCCGCCTTGATCGAAAAATTCAAAGGCAACGCGATGTTCGGCCACATCACCATGGAACGAACTGTCCGAAGCCCCCTGGCAGAACTCGCGACACAGCTTCTGTGAGAGAGCGGTCGCTCCCCCGGCGACAGGGCGCCAGAAGTCCGAAATCCGAAGACCGAGATGCATCACCGTAAACCGGCACTTCGGAAATGAGCGGGGTCGGTGAGGACCCGTGAGGTGACAGGCCGGTAGTACGTATGACGTATCACGTATCACGTGGTACGAATTCGGTTCAGGGGGGAGATATCCGTCTTTCGTGCATCGGTGTTTGACGCATTGAGTTTCTCAATGCGCTCTGGTAGTGCCCGAGCGACTTCCCCGTCCACAAGGCCACCTCTGGCTGCCACGGTCACTCGGGCCTCAAGCCCACACCCAGAGCCCCGGCCGATTGGAAGAAACCGTGCAAAGTCACCGCTATCCCGCGTACACCATGACGACACCGTGACCTGTCGATCGTTGTGCATCAGCACACAGACACACCACCCGACCAACCGACACAAGACCTCCGAGTCGTACTACGTTCTGAGGCTTCACCCGACCCACGGCCGGTCTCTTCGCCACACCCCGCCCAAATCCGAAGAGCCCGTAAACCGGTCGTCAGACGTCAGGCGTCAGGCGTCAGTACGTAGGTCCTGAAGCGGCTAGCCTCGTCGTGGGGGAGGCGCACGGTGACGGTGGTCCCTGTGTCGTTGTGTGTCGTGTCGAGAACCTCCCCCGAGCTGTGGAGTTCAGCAAGAAGATCACCGCGGTCGTAAGGGATCTCAAGATCAAGCTCAACCGTCTTGGCTGCCAGACCAACCACTATCCGGTCGAGAAGATCGGAGACGCCGGCACCCGTCAGGGATGAGATGAACGCTGCATCCGGGTGGGTTGCAGTGAGGCGTGAAAGTGCCGTTCTGCTGATGGCGTCTGTCTTGTTGAAGACGATGATCTCATCGACTTCCTGCGCTCCGATCTCGTTGAGGACGACATGCACCGACGTGACCTGGTGGTCGGGATCTGCATCCGAGGCATCGACCAGATGAACAAGGAGGTCTGCGTCTGCGATCTCCTCGAGTGTCGATTTGAATGCCTCAATGACCTGGTGTGGCAGATCGCGTACGAAACCGACGGTGTCCGAGATCAGAGCAGAGTGCCCATGGGGGAGCTCCAACTTGCGAACCGTTGAGTCGAGAGTTGCGAACAGCTGGTCCTGAACGAGCACGCCAGCGTCTGTGAGATGGTTGAACAGCGTTGACTTTCCGGCATTCGTATATCCGACGATCGCGACGACAGGATCACCTGAGCGTTTGCGTTGCTTGGATCGGGTTCGTCTGGACCTACCGGCGTCGTTGAGTTCCTTCTCGATCTTGCGTATCCGGTCGAGGATG